>JBILTH010000082.1:0-4804 GCA_044371635.1 Rickettsiales bacterium | reverse complement strand
CAATTACTTGATTAAGATCGAATAGCATTTCTTTTAATTCTAAATATTTATCAATAATTTCTATGCAATTTTCGAGATTGTATTCTGTGGCAACTTCTTTGGCAATTTCTATGTTGCCTATGCCCATATCAATAAATTTTTTAACTAAATTTAGATGATTAAATTTAGTGGCAAAATATAAAATATCGTTGTTCGAATCGTCAATAACCTTGATGTTAACTTTGTTTTCAATTAAAAATTCAATAATTTGCTGATTATTATGAATAATTGCATAGTGTAAAGGAGTTAAAGAATGATTATCTTCGTTGGTTGTTGCTTCTATATTAGCATTGTTTTGTAACAAAAATTTTACTACTTCGAAACTATTAAATTCGCAGGCAATATGTAGTGGAGTAAGACCAAAAATTGTTTCTTGCTCTATGTTGACTTTTTGTTTTAGTAAAAAATCAACAATATCAACCATATTAAATTTACTAGCAAAATGAATCGAATGTAAGTTTCGAGTAAAATCATCAGAAATGCAATTGATATTTACTCCCGCTTGTTGTAATAGTGCAACATTATTGATATTTTGACCTAAAACGGCATGATGTATTGCATTAAAATTATGTCGATCTGCGATGTTGAGTTGTTCTTTATTTAAAAGAGAAAATAATTGTTTTAGTTGCAAACTGTCACCAAATTTTGCAATAATATGCAAAATAGTTGCCTGCGATTGAGTGTGAGTGGCAGTGACCGAATTATAAATTTGTTGCTGATTGCAAATAACCAAATTTTTAAGATAAGAATTAATGGCATTTTTTATTTGTTGCAACACATCACTACTGCAATTGTAAAGTGTTTTTTTGTAAGTTTTAGAGAACTCCTCTAAACAAATATTATCAAGATTTAAATGCATAAAATAAAATAAAATTTATCCTTGTTTTTTTAACTGATAATTTTATTTGCCCGATTTTAATTGTAAAATAAAAATTATACATTTTGCATCATTTTCAAAAATATGCTAAAATTAATAAAATTGTTTAACTATCTTTATGCCATTTATCAAGAACAATAGTAGCAACTGCATTACCAATTAAATTAGTTATTGCTCTTCCTGTAGACATAAAACGATCAATACCAAAAATAATGGCCAAGCTTTCAAGTGGCAAAACAGGAAGAGCAGAAAGAGTGGCGGTGAGAGTTATAAAGGCACTACCAACAACTGCTGCCGCCCCTTTAGAAGTGACTAAAAGCAAAAACATTACCTCAAAAATTTGCATCCAAGATAAATGAATTCCAAATATTTGAGATAGAAAAATAATTGCCATAGTAAAATAAATGCAGGTACCATCTAGATTAAAAGCATAGCCAGCAGGTAAAGCAAAACTCACTACAGACTGCCTACAACCGAATTTTTCCATTTTTTCGATCATGGCAGGCAAAACCGTTTCAGAAGAAGAAGTGCCTAGCACAACCAAAATTTCATCTTTTATATGAGTAATTAATTTGAAAATATTTTTTTTACAAAAAAAACACATAATTGAACCCAAAACAACTATCACAAAAAAAAGACAAGTTCCATAAAATAATCCTGTAAAAATAAAAAGCTTAATAATAGATTTAGAGCCGTATTTACCCACAGTATATGCCATAGCACCAAAAGCACCAACAGGGGATAGTTTAACAATAATTTCGATAAATTTAAAAGCTATTGTTTCAAGATCTTTTATTAAAACAATGGTAGTTGGAATCTTTTTTTTGACTTTATTAAACACCAAGCCAAATAAAATAGAAATAAACAACATAGGCAAAATTTCGCCACTAGTAAAAGCTTCAAATATAGTTTTTGGCACGATATTTAAAATAAAATCGGCAAAAGTATTAGGGCGGTTATTTTTGAATTGTTCTAAAAAACTTATATCAAGATTATCTTTTTCAATATTTAAGCCAGTGCCAACATCAAAAATTAAGGCAAAAGCTAGACCAATAATAAGGGCGAAAGTTGTAAGAACTTCAAAATAAATAAAAGATTTTAAACTTAATGCTCCAACTTTTACATTTTTTTCATTTACAAAACTACCAACAACAGTGCAAAAAATAATGGGAGGTATGCACATTTTTATAAGTTTAATAAAAATATCACCAACAACTTTTATAGAACTTGCTTGTTGTGGAAATATTAAGCCAAAAACAATTGCTAAAATAATAGCAACAATAACTTGTAAATAGAGAGGAAATTTTTTCATATAATATTTTAAAAAATCAAAACGATCAATTATAGTTTCAATTAAATTAATTTCATAGTAAAAAGTTTATGATATGAAAAAAAATTTAAAATGAGTAAAAATTATTTACTTTTAAAAAAAACATTTTACTATATAGTGTATTATTTGTTTAAATTTTATCAATATATTGTAATAATCTTATGTCTTTACTAGATTCAAAACCAATTTATAAACCATTTAATTATCCTTGGGCTTATGATGCTTGGTTAAAACAACAGCAAATTCATTGGTTACCAGAAGAAGTTTCTTTGGCAGACGATGTGCGCGACTGGAAACACAACTTAACAGTTGGTGAAAAAAACTTGCTTACTCAAATTTTTCGCTTTTTTACTCAAGCCGATATTGAAGTTAATAATTGTTATATGAAGCATTATAGTAAAGTTTTTAAACCAACAGAAGTGCAAATGATGTTAGCATCTTTTTCTAATATGGAAACAGTTCACATTGTTGCCTATTCTCATTTACTCGATACTATCGGCATGCCAGAAACCGAATATCAAGCTTTCATGAAATATAAAGAAATGAAAGATAAATACGATTATATGCATAAATTTAACACTGATAGCAAAAAAAATATCGCTATCACTTTGGCGGTTTTTGGTGGTTTTACCGAAGGCTTGCAATTGTTTGCTTCTTTTGCTATTTTGCTAAATTTTCAGCGATTTGGCAAAATGAAAGGTATGGGGCAGATTGTGGCTTGGTCGGTGCGTGACGAATCTTTACATACCAATTCTATTATTAAGCTATTTCGCACTTTTATTCAAGAAAATCCCGAAGTTTGGGACGAAGAATTAAAAGGTCATCTCTATGAAGCCTGTGCCACAATTGTGCATTTTGAAGATGCTTTTATTGATTTAGCTTTTGAAATGGGCAATGTCGAGGGCTTAAACTCTCGAGAAGTAAAAAGATATATTCGCTATATTGCCGATCGCAGATTAAATCAACTCGGATTAAAAGATATTTATATGATAGATGATAATCCGCTACCTTGGCTTGACGAAATTTTAAATGGTGTAGAGCATACCAATTTTTTTGAAAACAGAGTAACCGAATATAGCAAAGCCTCAACTACTGGCACTTGGGAAGATGTGTTTATAGAAATAGATGCCAACAGACAAAAAATGCTCAAAATATAGATTATACAATTTCAACTTAAAATACATTGTTAGATTGATTAATTTTAAAGTTGAAATGGTATTAGGGCCAGTATTATGGCAAATAATGATGATAATTTTTATTTAGAACTAGCTAAAAAAATCTATGGTAAAAGTTTTAATTTAAAAAAAATTACAAAATTTGAAATTTAATTAAAAAACATATGAATTCTCAATCTTTTACAGTGTTAAGTCCTGATGAAATAGAAATAGCTTACAATAGAATTTCTAACTATATTCACAGAACTCCTTTAATCTCCTCTTCAATTCTCAATAATATTCTTCATCATGAAATTTTGTTTAAGGTTGAGTCTATGCAAAACATTGGTGCTTTCAAAATACGCGGAGCTTTAAATGTGCTTACTGCACTACAAAATGCTTTACCAAAAAAAATAGTTACATTTAGTTCTGGAAATCATGCACAAGCAGTTGCCTATGCTGGCAAAATGTTAAATGTAAAAACCACTATTATTTTGCCATCTTTTACATCTCCAATAAAACAACAAGCCACAAAATATTATGGTGCAGAAGTTATCAATACATTAACCAGAAAAGAAGCAGAAGAAAAAACTGCCGAAATTGCCGCAAAAGGTGCATTTTTCATTCATCCCTTTGATAATGATGGAGTTATCGCCGGCCAAGGAACCTCATGTTATGAAGCTTTAAAAGATGGGGCAGATCCTGATGCAATTTTTGCAACTTGCGGTGGCGGGGGATGGTTGTCTGGAACATTTTTAGCAAAAGAGTTGTTGTCGCCAAAATCAAAAGTTTTTGGCGTAGAACCATTACAAGCAAATGATGCAACTCAATCTTATCATGCTAAAAAAATTATTAAGTTTTGCGATTCTCCTCCAACAATTGCAGATGGAGCCAGAGCTCCTGCGGTTTCAAAAAGAACATTTCATTATTTAAAACAACTCGATGGTTTTTATGAAGTTTCAGAAAATGAAATAATCTACTGGACACAATGGCTGATGCATCTTCTTAAAATTACTGTTGAGCCAACTTCTGCAGTTGCAATGGCGGGAGCTTTTCAGTGGTTAAAAACACAAAAAACAAAACAACGAGTTTTGGTATTATTATCGGGGGGCAACATTGCACCAGAAACATATCAAAACATTTGGAAAGAAAGTTTTCTTGAGAAGATACCAAGTTTGAAATAGATATTTTTATTTGTAATTATTCAGATTTAATCTAGTATCTTCAAATTCACTTCTGCCATGCGATGTTGTTTCATTTTTAATAATTAATCTTTCTCCATGTTTTAAGGCAAATTCGTCAATTAGAATATTTCTCATACTAATTTAGTTTTCTAATTGATCATTAATATTATGTAATAAATAATTCTACTTCGAGGTTATTTGTTAACTTCTATTGGTCTTA
>JBILTH010000096.1:0-4328 GCA_044371635.1 Rickettsiales bacterium | reverse complement strand
CAATATAAAGCCAGAGGCAATCCATAACCCTTTTTTTGGATAAATTAAACTTAATATACCAACCGTCACAAGCCCCGCTATACTGCCAATTAAATTAATTTTGTTAAAAGCAGTATTAGCAACTAAACGCTCTGTGTTTTTATATTTTTCATGCATCAAAACAATTGTTGGTATTTTCATTAACGATAAACTTATAAATAAAATAAAAAATAACCAAAAAATATTATGATGATTAAGAAAAATCAAAATATAAATAACACAAAATAAAGAAATGGTCGCTCCAAAAATCATTAAAAATCGAGGTTTTATCACATAACAAAAATAACTAATCGGCACATGAAAAATAGTGCCAAATAAAAATGTTGAAAGCAATAGAGATGCTTTTTCTGGTGCCATGCCAATTTTTAAAGCATAAACAATTGCAAAACTAGTGCATGCGGTGAGAATAAAACTATATGAAAAACCAGAAAACATAATTTTTGGTGAATCAAGGATATATTTATAAAAACTTGTATTGTTTTGTTCGATAATATTGATTTCTTCTGGTTTTGATTTTTATTAAAACAAAACCAGAAGCTAAAAAAATGCCAGCTATTAACATAAAAGTGAAGAAATTATCTTGCCAGTTAAATAAATTTAACAACACAGGACCAAAAGCATTACCGCACGAAACTAAAGTTGAGGCTAAAGCAATAATAAAGGCTCTTTGCGATGGTGTGGCAAGGTTTATCATGAGAGTGTTTCGAAGTGATGGCAGTATTAAATAAGGATGTTCCAAGAGCATAAATAATAACTAACCATAAATAAAATGAAATAAATTTATATAAACAGAGAGAGGCAATAGAAGTGATGCTTGTGCTTATAATAATACTTTTTACCATACCTGCTTTTTTGGCAAAGTTTGGCAAAAATTGCGAAAAAATAACTCCAGCTCCAATTTGGATAATTGCAGATAAAGATATAAGAACAGTATTTTTGATGTTATGCTCTAATCGAATAGAAATAAAAACCAACAATAAACCATAAGCAACAGAAGCTATAAAAATTGATAACATCACCAAAAACAAGCTTTTTGTTTGAGTGTTTTGATTATTTGCTAAAATATCGATGTTGTTAATAGTGTTTTTATAAGATTAGTTTCGGCATAATCAAGGCTACAAAGCACCTTGCTAATATTGTGTTTTCTGTTGTAAATTAATGCCATGAAACATTATGTGTTTATTCATTTTTGAAAAGTTATGGTCTCAACAATTTTAGAAAATATTTTCTTTCGATTCTTTTTTAGCAAAATTTTAGATAGATCTTATTTTTTCGTGATTAAATCTAAAATAAGTTTCTTTTACAGGCAAGATAAATTTAAGAAATTTTTGATAGATTAATTAGGTTAAATCTTTATTTAGTTGTGCTAGTCGCAAACCGCAGATTTTTATCTCGAAAATATTTTGTTAGATTTGGAATTATAAATGGGATGTTACAGTGCCATAAGAGTTTTAATATTTTAAAAAACATAAAAAAAATTGTTGCATATTAATAATTAATATTATAGCTATGTTTAATATATATTTCTATATAATTTTTTTGTATAAGTAATTTAAAAAAATATATTTTATGCTTTTTTATCAACCTCAACCATTTTATTTATGAAAACCTCTTCTTCTGATACTTATAACTTAAATGACATTACTGAAAAATTAAAACAAATGGGATACTCTGAATTATCAGAAAAAGATAGTCGAGATTTTCTATTGCAAGTGGTTGCACAATGTGGGTATCTTCTACAATATCTAGATGCTTCTTTTAAAGCAGATAAAGAAGTAGTTTTAGCAGCGGTTACAAACAAAGGGGATGCTTTATTACATGCCGATGCTTCTTTGAAAGAAGATGAAGAAGTAGTTTTAGCAGCAGTTACAAACAATGGGTTTGTTTTAGCACGTGCTGCTACTTCTTTAAAAAAAAATAAAGAAATAGTTTTAGCAGCGGTTACAAACCATGGGCTTGCTTTAGAACATGCTGATGATTCTTTAAAAAAAGATGAACAAGTAGTTTTAGCAGCGGTTACAAACCATGGGCTTGCTTTAGAACATGTCGATGATTCTTTAAAAAAAGATAGACAAGTAGTTTTAGCAGCGGTTAAAAACTATGGGTATGTTTTAAAAAATGCCGATGCTTCTTTTAAAGCAGATAAAGAAGTAGTTTTAGCAGCGGTTAAAAACTATGGGTATGTTTTAAAAAATGCCGATGCTTCTTTTAAAGAAGATAAAGAAGTAGTTTTAGCAGCGGTTACAAAACAATGGCTTGCTTTAGAACATGTCGATGATTCTTTAAAAGCAGATAAAGAAGTAGTTTTAGCAGCGGTTACAAATAATGGGCAGGCTTTAGCACATGCCGATGCTTCTTTTAAAGCAGATAAAGAAGTAGTTTTAGCAGCGGTTACAAATAATGGGCAGGCTTTAGCACATGCCGATGCTTCTTTAAAAGCAGATAAAGAAGTAGTTTTAGTAGCGGTTACAAATAATGGGCAGGCTTTAGCACATGCCGATGCTTCTTTAAAAAAAGATAGACAAGTAGTTTTAGCAGCGGTTACAAATAATGGGCAGGCTTTAGCACATGCCGATGCTTCTTTAAAAGCAGATAAAGAAGTAGTTTTAGTAGCGGTTACAAATAATGGGCAGGCTTTAGCACATGCCGATGCTTCTTTAAAAAAAGATAGACAAGTAGTTTTAGCAGCGGTTACAAATAATGGGCAGGCTTTAGCACATGCCGATGCTTCTTTAAAAGCAGATCCAGAAGTAATTTTAGAAGCATTAATTCAAAATAGTTATTCTACAAAATTTGTTAAGGTTTTAGGTTTTTATCTAACAGAAGCGCAACAAAATAAAATTAAAAATGCGGTGGTAGCATCTAACACAGACTGTTCAAGAAGACAAGAAGATTCAGACTATTCAAGAAAATTGAATGCACTAAAAGAAGAGCTAAAGCAAATAACAGAAGAAAAAAAGACAGATATTATTGAGTTTCAAAAATGGTTGAGGCAGCCTAAAAATGAACAACCAACAACAGTATTATCACAACCAAGTAGTGATGCAATAGGGCTAGTTGCAGGCAATACTATGCAAATTGGCTAAAAATCTTTAAAAAGTCTTATACCTATATTGATATACAGGTAATAGTTTTTTCAAGATTTTATCTCAAGTATTTTACCGCATAATTTGGTATTATAATGTGAAAAATAATAGCATTGTTTTAATTAGTGTAAATTGATATAAATTAAACATACCATTTGCCACTAGTTGACAAGATGACCAAGAGAAGGAGATGATAATTGTAATGGACTATAACCACCAATAGTAGTACCGCAGGTTGAATGAGGATTAGTCTCTAAACTTTTTGATTCTTGTTCTAATAAATTAGGAAGGTTTTTTTCTGTCCTAATATCTTGTATGAATTGTTTTATTAATTCTCGTGTTTTATTTTCATCATCATCTGTGCTATCCCAATATAATTCCACAAAATTTTTGAATGCTGTACAATAAAATTTTATTGTTTTTGCCCTTAATTGTGGATATTGTTTTGTTAAACTATCATCATATTGTATGTTTAGATCGCTTTTTATAAAATACGGCTTTGGATCTTCTGAGTTATTGTTAAGTTTCAAAAATATTTTGATAAGTTTTTCAGTGTCGTATTTATCATCTTGATTAATAAGAATTCGAGTTAGATTTTGTTTTAGATAACCCATAATTTCTTGAGTAACTTTTTCTTGTTCTTTAGGCTCTTCTGTGGATGCAAGTTTTTCTAATTCTTGACAAATTATATCGAATATTAGAAATCTGTTAACTTTTTTTGAAATTGATTCATTTTCTAAGGCTCTTGTCATAATTTCACATTTATTGCGTTCATCTTTCACTAATTCAACAAGCTGTTTTAAACCTTCTAGATCAAGTTGTGATGCTAAACCTTGTGTTAAGGCTGTTATAATAATGTCACATTTATAGCCTTCATTTGTCTCTAATTCAACAAGCTGTTTTAAACCTTCTAGATCAAGTTGTGATGCTAAACCTAAGGCTGTTGCCTTAATTTTACATTTATTGCGTTCATCTTTCACTAATTCAACAAGCTGTTTTAAACCTTCTAGATCAGGTTTTGGTTCTAAACCTTGTTGTGTTAAGGCTGTTATAATAATTTTACATTTATTGCCTTCCTCTTTCACTAATTCAACAAGCTGTTTTAAACCTTCTAGATCAGGTTTTGGTTCTAAACCTTTTGTTAAGGCTGTTATAATAATTTCACATTTATTGCCTTCCTTTGTCTCTAATTCAACAAGCTGT
>JBILTH010000081.1:0-4889 GCA_044371635.1 Rickettsiales bacterium | reverse complement strand
TAATGCCAATAACAAAATATTTTTGAGATAAAAAATTTAAAAAACTATTACTTAAGTTTTTATCTCAAAAATATTTTGTTATTGGCATTATAAATAGTATTATTTTTTTAAAAAGTTAATTTATTTTTTTATGCCGCAACAATTATCAAAACCACCATTTACAAAAAGACCATCAAATTCAGAACCATTAAATGTTTCTGATGTTGTTTTTACATTAGACCCATTAGAAGATACTCAAAACCCAGATCTGTTTCGCAAAATGCAAGGAATTGAAAGTACAAACGATTTTTGTAATGAAGAATGTAAGGATTTTGTTATATTAGAACCTATGCCTGATGTTAAGGCGGAAATTAGTTATAAGGATGAGATGACTTTTGAAATAACAACAATTAAGGAGAGAAAAAAAATAACCGTAAGCAATTCATATAATACAGAAGCTGTTATTAATGGTAAATATATTTATGACTTAAAAACAAAAGATATTTATGAACTAAAAGAAGAACACCAAAACACTGCTTGTGTTTTGGGAAGAAAACAAAACTCAATGGATGACTTGATTGTTGTTAGAGGAGGTGAGTTTTATAGGGCGCAAGGTGATAAAAAACTATTCCCACTATCTCAAAAGATTATAATGCCACAATCTTGTCCAAATGAAAACAAAAACTCTAGTTTATCATATAATAATGAACCTTCGAACAGTTCAGTATCACGAATGGTTAAACAATTTTTTAAAGAATCTTTGTTGTGTATGGTAAAAAATCCACAAAATAAATATACCACAACAAAAGGCATGTGGGGATTTTTAGAAAACACACAAAAAGCTACTACCTCTCGTAAACCTAATGAACAGTCAACAGCACTTACTACTAGATATAGTTTACCGCCAACACAACCTTTTTCGGAAAGTAATCATCCCTATTATGCTAATCTTGATGAAGTATCAGCTTATCCTAATAGAACTGGTATTAATGATTTTGAAATGTTTTTGTGTATTATTTCGGGTATTTGTGGTACTTGTATTGCTTGTATGTGTATTTCTACATTTGCTCGTTGTATTAATAATCGCATTACTAATTATATTTGGAATATAAGACAACAATCACAAACTACTATTACTTCTTTACCAAGAAGATCTTCTACCAATCAATCTGAACCAACACTTTTTGGAGTTGTTTCAGATCATAATCCTGCCCCAGAATCGGAAAGAGATCCGACAGCAAGATCTTCTTATGAGCCTGCCCCTGAGCCTGCCCCAGAATCGGAAAGATATCCGACAGCAAGATCTTCTCATGAGTCTACTGCACAACCAGCAGTACCTGGAACAGTACCAAGCAATCCTGTAGAATCACAATCGCATCTTATTTTATATCCACAAAGATAAGATATTTTTAAAAATTTTTAATCAAAAATTAGAATTATAAATAACATTTGTGATAACAATACCTTGGTAATTATTTTTTAAAAATGCTTGTTTTTATAAAAAAGAATGTTTAAAATTTACAACTCATAATTTTTTTTACTTTTCACCACAAAGTTTTTTTATGGCTTATTTATTTTCTGCAAGGTTGGTTTGCCTTTGCTTTCTTTTATTATGTTGTGTTTCTTTTGCTTATGGCAATGAAGATTCAACCAAGGTTGTTGCTAGCTCTTCTGAAACTAAAATAGACTCTTCTGCTAATGGCATTATGGTTGTTGATATTGCATCTCCTGATTCTTATGGCTTATCTTATAACCAATATCAAAATTTTAATGTTGGTCCTTCGGGCTTAATTCTCAATAATTTTGCGGGCAACAAAACAGATGTTATATCAACTCAATTAGCAGGATTTATCAACAGTAACAATAATTTACAACAAAATCTAGAGGCAAAAATTATTCTGAATGAAGTTATATCTGGCAATCCTTCTAATATTTCTGGCTATCTTGAGATTGCAGGGAAAAAAGCAGAAATAATCATTGCCAATCCTAATGGTATCAATTTTTCTTCTGCTGGTTTTATTAACACAAATAAACTTACTGCAATCGTTGGATCTAGCACAACTAATAGTAATTATGATAATTGGCAATTTAATTTATCTAAGAATAATAATGAGCAAAAATTTTTACCAAGTTTAGTTATTGAAAAAAATGGAATCGATCTAGAATCGGTTAACATTACCAATTTTGTTGCTAATCAAATTAAAGTTAATGCCAATGTTTATGCTGGTGAAAATGAAGTTTATTTGCAAACAGGCAATAATTCTTATTATCAACAAAATAAACAACTAAATTCTGATCTCATTCAACCAAATCAAGAAAAACAAATCGCTATTGATGTGGCAAATTTTGCCCAAATACAAGCAGGAAATATTTATTTTCTTACCACACAATCAAATGTAGAAATAAATCAAAATGGTAGCCTACTCGCTGAAAAAGAAGTTAAGTTGCAAGGAGAAAATATTATCAATAACAACATTGTTACCAACTCTAGTGATATTAAAATAATTGCTAAAAATTTACAACAATTTGGTTTTTTATATGCAAAAAATCAGGCAATAAATTTTGATTTACAAAATCTTAATAATCAAGGTTCGATAATTGCAAAAACAGAGGCAAATATTAACTTAAATAATAATTTTTACAACACCAATTCTGCTAAAATTATGGCAGAAAATATAGTGTTAAATGCTTATAACATTGATAATATAGGCAATATATCTGCCAAACAAAATTTAAATATAGATGCAAATAAAATCAACAATAAAAACAATATTATTGCCGAAGAAAACTTGTTTTTGCAAGCAAATTATTTTGAAAATACAGGAAATGTTGTTGTTAAAAACAATCTTAATATTGTTGTAAATAATTTATTAAATCAACAAAATATTACCGCAAAAAATGCACTATTTTTCATAAATCAACTCAATAATAAACAAAATATTGTAGCCTCTGAAAAATTACAAATTGTTGCTGATGAAATTAAAAACAATAATTTACTTTCGGCAAAACAACTTGTTATAACTGCTCAAAATATTAATAATTTAGCTAATTTGCAGGCTGTTGATTTACTCAATATTAATCTTGATTTTGCAGAAAATATTAGAAAGCAATATAATTTACAAAACAACAATTTATCAGTGTTTTCTGATCAATTGCAAGGCAATATTTCTTCTGCGGGCTCAATTGTTTTTAATAGTAAAGCTGGTTTCTTTAATAATGCCAAAATAATGGCAAATCAAAATATTGCAATTGTTGCCAATATAAACATCATTAATAACGGCTCTATTTTTGGTGATTCTTTAAACATTAACACCAAAGAGAATTTCAAAAATAATCAAGAGATATCAATTAACAATAATCTTTTTATAAATGCGAATTACATAGAAAATAATCAAAAAATTATTGCTACATCAGCAAATTTAAGGGCAAAAAATTTAGTCAATTATTCTAAATTATTGGTAACGAATAATTTAAACGTTAATGGCGATAATTTTGATAACCAACAAGTTTTAGAAATTGGTAAAAATGCCAATTTTTTGTTAAGCAACAGTTTTATTAATCATTCAAATGCTTTATTTTATGCTGGTGGCGATATAAATTTGTTTGTTGCTAATTTTTTGCATAATCAAAATAATGCCATTATCTATGCCAATGGCAATTTAACGATACAAAAAGATAGCAATAAAAACAATATCTCTGTTTTAGAAAATTTTGCAGCTACTTTAGAAGCTGGTCAAAATATTAATATTTATGGTAGTGTTGTTAATAATCGTGGTATAGATTACGATACCGATCCTAATGGTTTTTATGGTTATAATGTTCTTTATCAAACACCGCAAAATGCTAGAGGCGAAGGATTTATGGCTTTAATGTTTAAAGATATTCCAATAAGCACTCTTAGAACCAAACAAGCCAAAATCACTGCAGGAGCAAATTTATTTATCAATAATGCTAATATTAACAATTATTCCAGCTCTATTACCGCTAAAAATAATATTGTTTTTCATAATTCATCTTTTAACAATCAAACATCTTCTGTTGCGGCTAATAATCTAAAAAATCTTTATGGTAAATATTGGTATACAAAAAGTTGTAAAATGGGAAGATGGAAATGTAAAAATTATTATAATCAACATGATGAAACTGTTATTTCTTCTGCTTTGGTTTTGTCGCAAGATATTGCCAATCTGAAAGCTGGTAATAATATCATTATTAACAATGCTGGTTATTTTAATAATGGCTATCTAAACAATACTGTTGGCTTAAAACCAATTTTAACTAATGTTGAAAATACTAAAATTGTCGTCGATCACAAAACTTCGCAACTTGATTTGGCTTTGTTTATTGAAAGTCCCTTATTTACTAAAAATACCAACAACAATAAATCTTTACTCGAAACTAGATTGCAATTTATAAATAAAGAGCAGTTTTTATTAAGTGATTATTTTTATAATAAACTTGGTATAACCAAACCTATTACTATACCAGAAAATAATCAAGTTTCAACCGATAATCTATTACCAAACAATGAAGTTTCATTGCCATTAATAGGTGATAGTTTTGCTCAAAATAAATTAATTGTTGCGCAATTGCAAAATTTAATTCCAAATACAGAAAATTCAAAATATATTAATGATAATTATCAACAAATAATTGTTAAATTAATTGATAATGCCAAAATAGAAGCAGAAAGACTTCAGCTCGATATTAATAAACCTCTTAATAATTGGCAAATTAGCAATTTAAAGCAAGATATTTTATGGTTTGAACCAAAAATAGTACAGCAACAAAAATATTTAACTCCCGTTGTTTATTTAGCTAATTATCAATTCAACAATCCTAATAATTCTTTGATTTTTGCTGGTAATAATATTTTCATACAAACACAACAAAACATTCTTAATTTTGGC
>JBILTH010000192.1:0-4931 GCA_044371635.1 Rickettsiales bacterium | reverse complement strand
GAGCCAGTAAGAAACTACAAACTAGGGTAGTTGAACGCGTTCATCGTTCTGCCGTGAACAATGAGAATGTGTTATTCAACACACCCCTGCGGCGGAACATGAGTTTCAGCGTCAACCTCGGACATACACATAATGAAATTTCGTGCCGAGACGAATAATTTGCCTTGTAGCGGTTTGGTCAGGTAATCTGCGATCATTTCTGCGGTTGGTTTGTAAACGATGATTACTTCTCCTTTATCGATCAGGTCTTTGACAGCATAATAACGAATGTTGATGTGTCTTGTTCGTTGGTTCGTGGACTTGCCATTTTCTGCCAATGTAATTGTTGATTTGTTGTCTTGATAAACAATCAACGGCTTCATGTCGTAACCTTGAGACTTCATGAATTCTTGTGCCCATATTGCATAATCGATTCCATCTGATAATGCGATTAATTCAGCAGCAGTGGAACTTTTAGATACTAATTTTTGTTTGCTTGACTTGGCGAAGATAACACCTTTGCCCATTGTAATCACAACTCCCGTGTGACTCTTGGCATCGCCATGGACAGCATGAGAGGCATCGATATAAATCGTAATTTGGCGAAGGTCGTCAGCTCCCAGAGTTAACACATAATTGCGAGTTGCCTTGAGGTAACTAGTTACCCTGAGTAATTTTTTCTTGTCGTCTAAATCTGGTGCTTGTACACGAGTTGTTAGGAAAATCACTGGGAGTAAGATGTCGGGACGACCACGCTTTGCGAGATATAAAAGTTTAGCAACCATGGAGTGGAACAATTCTTTGTCGGCTTGAGATAATTTGGAACACTCCGAGTTAATTTCAAATAAGTAATTTGCGGCTGGGGATGTGACGAGCTTGTCTACTGGACAGTCTTCGAGGACTTCGTCGATTAGATCTGTCATGGATATTTTCACGACTCCTTTCGTTGTAAAGTCGAGCAGCATACCTAAGTAATCCATTTTGGCTCCATCCTTCACAGTCATTTTTTTATATGTTTTTTGTAATTCTGCCAGGGTTTCATCCACACCCCTGGAAACTTTGCAACTTATTTTTAGGTCATCCACGTAGACGAGTATGGTACATTGATGACCATCGATAATCTTGTTGAAAACACAGCGGTCGTATGGGTTCTGTGTGAAACCCATATTAATCAGAGTTGAGCGAAGATGTTCGAAGAACAATCTCGCGGACTGAATGCAACCGTAAAGTGCTTTCTTCAATTTGAAAACTAATTTTCCGAGCTTTTCGAAACTTGCGTATTCTGGTGCGACTTGCAACATTGCTGCTGCTAACATTTCGTCGAACATGACCAAGACCTCGTCAGGCATGTCGGCAATAAGGTATGCTCCCTCGATATCTGCTGTTTTGACAATTCTTTCTTCGGCAGCATCAATTGCTAATGAAAGGAAAATACTTTCGGGTAGCACTGTGGGAGAAGATGGGTCAACACTAGTTCCAAAAAGAGTTTGTTTGCTTCCATCAACACATAAGCGCGATTTTAAACGTCCATCCCGTTTCTCCTTCATGAAGAGTAAAGTGCGTAAAATGCGTTTGAGTTGTGCTTCAGTTAATGCATTTTGGTCAATCGCTTCGAAGACTCCCTTGTCGTGTAGTTGTTTTAATTCTTCGAATAATGATTTCAATGCTGCTTGTCCGTGCTTTTTGATACCAACTTTTACAGACATGGTGGATAAAGCAATGCCTCTATGAATTCGAGCATGTTTTTCCAAAACGTCCAACTGGCGTAAAAGTAACTGCCACTTGTTTTGTTTTCCATTGGTAGTGACAAAAGTAGACTCTGGATTGGGTGATTCATTTTTCTCGTCTGGTTGTTCGCTTGAGAACCAGGTTGTGTCAATGGGTTCGCGCACTCCATATGCAGTCTGTGCTTCAACTTCTCGTTGTCGAGCGAGAATGAAGTCTTCAATATCTTCAATGATTTGTTGGTTTTCGTTCGGTGTCAAGTTTGGTGCTGCTGGTACGACTGGTTCTGCATGTTCAACTCTTGGAGGATCAACCTTGTTGTTTATGAAGGTGATGACTTCTTCTGGTATAGGTAATACCTTCCACGATCTGCGTTGAACTACTTTCCAGCTGTGCAGTAGGAGAAACTTGTAAGCCCCTTGTGCATTGCCAGAGTTGCCGAGACTAATGGCACCTAATGTTCGTGGTTCCATGGTGTTGGTGATCGCATTGTCATCATGAACTTGAACATATTCACCAAAACCTAATTTGCAGTCGCGCGAGTAATCGATTTTCACCCCTGTAAACACCTCTTTGGGAGATTCAGATTCACCACTACGAGGAATAGAGTTGATCGCGGCTACACAGTAGTAGACTAAATGGATTATCATGAGTTCATCCATTTTGTAAGGCAATGTTGTCATGAAGCCTCGAACGCGTTCTTTCACTTGTCTTATTGCTCGTTCAACTTCAGGCACATGTTCGCCCTTCGATGCGAAATTGGTTTTTATACCTAAGGCACCAATATGTGATTCGGAGTTTTTCATACCTCCTTCGCCATCTGACATAATAGTGTCAATGCGATATCCACGTTGTCTATAAACGCTGTTCAATTGTCGGATTAAATCAGCGATTTCGCGTCCGCCTCGATTTTGTAAATTACGAACAGTAATCAAATCTAATTTGCGACTGATGCAAATGAAAAACGGGATACTTTCAATGAACATGATATCTGCGGCTAGCACGACTGGTTGTGGATTAGAAAGATCGACAGGTGATGTTTCGATTTTTACGACAGGTGCTGTCAGTCTAGTGGTTCTTCCCTTCAGGGTTCCTAAATCAACGCCAAATATGTCGACCCAACGTTTAATGTCGGCCACGGTGATGGGACAATTTAGAATGCGTCCCTCTCTAACTATTCGAATGAAATCGTTCAGAGCAGGGCGAGCCAACTTTATGTATAAATCGTGAGCGATCTCGGCTTGCTTGATTTCCTTGTGAGTATAACGACTTTTGTTCTCTGCGACGGTGTTCATCATAAGAACCACCTCGGAATCACCGAAACTTTTAATTGGATTATAAACATAAAGTTTCCCTTTTGGTTCGAACAGGAGTGTACGCTTGTCAGTTTTAACAATGAATGCATCCATCACGGAAGTGTCATAGGTGACGGTGTACTTCTGACTCAAGTCGTAAAAACACAAAATATTGGCTTTAGCAGCGGGGTGATAATAAACTTCTCCAAAATCTCCTAAATCGCCAACCTTCGTAACAATTAATTGCTCTCCTGAAATGCCGGAGACAGACAAAGGAACTTTCGCTTTGCGAATATTTGTTAGTAATTTTTCATTATGAACTAAGTTAACAGTAGATTGACAATCACACAATAAGTCAAAAGGATCTAACGTGTTATGGTTATGAAGGACCGCGCTTGAATAAGTGTGATGATTCTGAATTACAAAACCAAATCCGCGATCACAATTTTCAATAAGTGCCTCACTGACAGTCATGTTGATCTTTCCATTGTTCACTTTTGTATCGGATTGTTTCTTAGAATTTTCTTCGTCGAACAATTTATATGCTTTTTCCAACAATGGACAATTCTTTTTTCTGTGTCCTGGTTGGTCACAAAAATAACAGTTGGAACCATTACCGGTCGACTTCTTGCCTTTTGGTTGTTCTTGTCCTTGTGTTGCGAAAGCTACACCTTGTCCTGCCACCCCTGTAGCGGGATCAGCTACTTTGCGGCTATTGATACGTTTGAGAGCATCTGGCAGTGTCTTTGGATAGATGTCCGTCCCATCTGCAAGTGAGTTTTCCCACTCTACGAGAGTATTGTTGTAACGTTTTTTATCCAACTTTTGAAGAAACAGCATTGCTAACGTTTCATCCCTGTTGTCGAACGTTCCACCGGCGGCTTCAAAAATTGCTACTTCGGTGTTAAAACGATCATAAAAATCTCCAAGCTTCTCGACTCCGTATTGTCGGACACGACTGAAAACGGATCTTGCATCTTCTAAGCGCTTGATTGGATTGGTGGTGGGAGTGCCACGTTCTTCCATCGAGACTTTCTTAATGAGTTTCCATAAGTCTAACAACTTTTTGCCTCTTTGAATGTCGTTAAAAGTACTGTCTTCTTGGACCCGATGTCTCATCGCTACAGTCATTTGTCCGTAAAGTACGCCATACATCTTAATCTTGTTCTCATTGTATTCACGTTTTACCCTTTCGTAGTCTGCCATGCCTTTGAGATAATTATCTTTTGCTATCTCTGCTTCCAACTGAAGCATTCCCAAGTCTTCAAGATCTTTCAACGCATTCGCTTTCTTTTTCTGAGCTGCAGCAGCGGCTTTCGCCTTACTTGCACTTGAACTTGAAAATCCAGCTTGAGATGCGCTTTCATCTTCATCGTCTTCGTTCCACTCGATTTCAGCTTTTTTCTTGTTGAAAGCTCGAACCGCATGCTCGGGAGTGGCAGGTTTCAAATTATTGAAATTAGCCTCTTGATTAAATTCGAGAATTTCTGAAACTCTTCCGAAATTAATCGTACAAAAATCGATAATTTGTCTGATGGCTTCATTAAACTGTCTCACGTCCAAACGGTGCGTAGACGAGTAGTCGAACACTGCCAAACCTGGAGTAGCTCCTTCAGGTTTGGGCTTTTCCCTTTTTTCGCCCTCGCGATTAGGCTTCTTTTCATTTTTTCGGTCAGGATTCATCTCTGGGAACCCTGGCTTTTAAATTAAAATGTAGCGAAAAGAAGAAATAAAACCAGTAAGGAAAGGTTCTGTTAGAACACTTCTGTTGGTTTTAATTTAAAAGTGAAGACATAACGACTACAGAGCCAGTAAGAAACTACAAACTAGGGTAGTTGAACGCGTTCATCGTTCTGCCGTGAACAATGAGAATGTGTTATTCAACACACCCCTGCGGCGGAACATGAGTTTCAGCGTCAACCTCGGACATAC
>JBILTH010000080.1:0-4951 GCA_044371635.1 Rickettsiales bacterium | reverse complement strand
TGACAGAATATCAGCAATTGCACTTGAAAATAATTTAATGCCTAGATATTCATGGACCTATGGTTTTATTAGACTTATGAAGCTCGCTTCTATTAACACTAAATTACCATTAGAATTTTTTTGCAATTCAAGAGAGGTTATTCTTTCAAGAGAAAATTATATTAGCCATGAAAGCTTTGTTTTAAATAATATTTTGCACTCTTTTTTAGTTGATATAAAATCCTGTAATAATAAATTTAAACCGCAAAACAGAAAAAAAATATTAATAGCAGTTTCTGATTATATAGATCTTTTACAAAATATTGTTAATAATTTTCCTGAACTAATAACATTTTTGCGAAATCTTCAAAAAATTAAAAAATATTTATATCTTTCAAATAAATATTTTTTATATCTAATTTACATAATTCTTATCAACAATAAAATTAAGAAAAAAATTTCTAAACTATACTTACCAAATTTGCCAAAATTAAAACATGATTTTGAATCTTTTGCGAGAAAAAAAATTAATTTAGAAGGCAACATCTCTCTTAATTATGGAATTCCAAAAAACACAATTTAATTTATCTATGCCCAACACAAAACAAAATATTTTACAACAAGTCCAAAATTATTTCGAAACCGAGCATAAAAAGCCAGAATTTATTCCAGGCAAAACCTATGTGCCAGTTTCTGGCAAAGTTTATGACCACACCGATATGCAAAGCCTTGTTGAGTCGGCTCTTGATTTTTGGCTTACGACTGGCAGATTTAACCGTGAATTTGAAAAATCTTTAGCAAAATTTTTAGGAGTTCAACATTCTCTTACTTGCAACTCTGGTTCCTCTGCTAATTTATTGGCACTCACTGCCCTCACTTCACATTTACTAAAAGACAAAGTCTTAAAAGCTGGCGACGAAGTTATAACTTGTGCCACAGGCTTTCCAACTACTATTAACCCTATTTTAATCAATGGTTTAAAACCGGTCTTTCTAGATGTTGATATCCCTACCTACAATATGGACACCTCAAAATTAGAAGAAGCCATCACTGCAAAAACCAAGGCAATTATGGTTGCCCACACACTAGGCAACCCGTTTGATTTAGATAAAATAAAAGCAATTGCCGATAAACATAATTTATTTTTAGTCGAAGATACTTGCGATGCTTTAGGTGCCGAATATAATGGTCAAAAAGTTGGCACTTTTGGCGATATTGGCACTTTAAGTTTTTATCCAGCTCATCACATAACCATGGGAGAAGGTGGTGCAGTTTTTACCAACAGAAGCCTTTTAAAAAGGGCTTTAGAATCAATTCGCGATTGGGGAAGAGACTGTTATTGCGAGCCAGGCAAAGATAACACTTGCAATAAGAGATTTTGTCAACAATTAGGCGAATTACCTTTTGGCTACGATCATAAATATACTTATTCTCATGTCGGTTATAATTTAAAAATCACCGATATGCAGGCTGCTGTTGGGGTTTCTCAATTAAAGCATCTGCCTAAATTTATTGAAAAAAGACAAGAAAATTTTGATATTTTATTTAATGAACTCAAACAATTTGAAGAATTTTTAATTTTACCTAAATTTTCGGCAAATGCCAAGCCATCTTGGTTTGGGTTTCCAATTACAGTTAGAAACAATGCAAAATTTTCTCGCAATCAATTGGTTGAATATTTAGAAGAAAATAAAATCGGCACTCGCTTATTGTTCGGTGGAAATCTACTTAAACAACCTTATATGAAAGATAAAAATTACCGTATCGTTGGAGATTTAAAAAATAGCGATATTGTTATGAACAACACCTTTTGGATTGGTGTTTATCCGGGGCTTGGAGTCGAAGAATTGAGTTATGTTTTAGAAATATTTCGCAAGTTTATAAATGCTAATCAAAATTAATTTTTTAATCATTTATAAGAATGTCTAACAAAAAAACACTAAAAACATTTGGATATATTTGGTCAATTATATTTTTTATATGGGGCTACAGCAATCAAATGAATTTTTTATTATTAACTATATCACTTTTATTTTTTTTGAGTGCTAGTTTTTGTCAAGATATTTATACCAAAATTTACCTTTTTCAGATATGGATTAAGTTTGGAAATGTTATGGGAAAAATAAATTCTAAAATTATAATATTTATTCTGTTCTTTTTTATTTTTATGCCGATTGGGATTTTTTTGAGATTGATAAATAAAGATTTGCTTTCTAAAAAATTAGATAGAAAAGCAAAAAGTTATTTTGTCCAAAGGAAAGAACAGGCAGGTTCAATGATTAATCAATTTTGAGGTCACAAATGTCATTTTTAAAAGAAATTTGGAAATTTTTAAAAGTAAGAAAGAAATTTTGGTTATTACCAATAATTCTTGTAATGTTACTTCTGGGAATGTTGATAATTTTTGCTCAAGGATCCGCAATGGCTCCATTCATCTACACATTATTTTAGAAAATTATGACCTATATTCTCGGAATATCATCATATTATCATGACTCAGCAGTTGCATTAATTAAAGATGGTGAAATTATAGCTGCGGCACAGGAAGAGAGGTTTACTCGAAAAAAACATGATAGTTCATTTCCGCTTGAGGCTGTAAAGTATTGCTTATCGGAAGCTCAAATAAAATTGCAAGATGTTCAACATATCGGTTTCTACGATAAGCCTTTTCTGAAATTTGAAAGATTGTTGGAAACTTATTTGGCTGAAGCTCCAAGGGGTTTTAAATCTTTTACCATGGCGATTCCTATATGGCTCAAAGAAAAACTTTTTTTGAAAGATACTTTAATCAAGGAGTTTGCTAAACTTCAAATCGGCGAAAATACCGACAAATCTGAACTAAAAAAAATCAAATTAGAAATAGAAAATAAACTGCTTTTTGGCGAACATCATGGCTCTCACGCCTCAAGTTGTTTTTATCCTTCGCCTTTTGAGGACGCCACAATCCTAACAATGGATGGCGTTGGCGAGTGGGTTACAACCGCAATCGCTCTTGGTAAAAATAATAAAATTGAGTTTTTGCAAGAGATTAACTTCCCTCATTCTCTCGGATTGCTTTATTCAGCAATTACTTATTTTGTTGGTTTTAAGGTTAATTCGGGTGAATATAAAGTGATGGGTTTAGCACCTTATGGCGAACCTAAATATGTGGATCTTATTAAAGAAAACTTGATTGATATAAAAGATGACGGCTCGTTTCGCCTTAATATGAAATATTTTAATTACACCGTCGGATTAACTATGACTAACAATAACTTTAATAAACTTTTTGGTCGCACTCCTAGAAAATCAGAAACCGAAATTACACAATTTGATATGGATTTAGCAAGATCTTTACAAGATGTTACCGAAGAAATTGTAATTAAACTTGCCAAAACTGCCAAAAAAATAACCGGCTCAAAAAATTTGGTGATGTCTGGTGGTGTTGCTCTCAACTGTGTTGCCAATGGCAAATTATTGAAAGAAAAAATATTTGAAAATATTTGGTTGCAACCAGCCTCTGGAGATGCAGGTGGAGCTCTCGGCGTTGCACAAACAATTTACTATGATCATTTAAATAATCCAAGAAAAATTATTCCTGGAAAAGATAGCATGAAAGGTTCTTATCTTGGCAAAAGCTATAGCGATAAAGAGGTTAAAGAATATCTTGATTCAATCGGAGCAAAATATTTTTATGCAGAATCTAAAAATGAATTTAACCAAAAATTAATTGAACATTTAGTTAATGAAAAAGTGATTGGCTGGCATCAGGGTAGAATGGAATTTGGTCCAAGAGCTCTAGGTGCAAGAAGTATAATTGGTGATGCTAAAAGTTCAAAAATGCAATCAATTATGAATTTAAAAATCAAATATCGCGAATCATTTCGACCATTTGCCCCAGCGATTTTACGAGAAAGATTAACAGACTATTTTGAAATCGATGATGTCGACAGCCCCTATATGTTAATGGTTGCTCCGGTAATAGAGTCAAAAAGAAAAGTAATTACTAAAGAACAAGAAAAATTATTTGGAATTGAAAAACTCAATGTTGCTAGATCAGAAATTCCGGCGGTTACCCATATTGATTATTCGGCAAGAATTCAAACTGTTCACTCGGATACCAATCCCAAATTTTATAATTTGATTAAAGAGTTTGAGAAAAAAACTGGTTGTCCAATAATTATTAATACTTCATTTAACGTCAGAGGTGAGCCAATTGTTTGCTCTCCACAAGATTCATACAAATGTTTTATGCGAACAGAAATGGATGTTTTAGCGATTGAAAATTTTATATTACTTAAAGATGAGCAACCAAAATTTTATGATAAACAAAATTGGCAAAAAACTTATGAACTTGATTAGAAAATGTTTGAAAATTATTTTTTTAATTTTATATTACTTAAAGATGAGCAACCAAAATTTTATGATAAACAAAATTGGCAAAAAACTTATGAACTTGATTAG
Source organism: Rickettsiales bacterium (assembly GCA_044371635.1). Taxonomy (GTDB): domain Bacteria; phylum Pseudomonadota; class Alphaproteobacteria; order Rickettsiales; family UBA1997; genus CAILUF01. The sequence continues at coordinate 529 of JBILTH010000080.1, read as the reverse complement.
AAAATGTTTGAAAATTATTTTTTTAATTATGTTTATTGCATTCATTACATACATTATTTTTTGCCTTCTATTTCAGGTATTCATTTTTAATCAAGGATTTGGAATTAAATCAAAAAAAATAGATAATTTATTAAAAAATTATCCTTACAACACTTGGGTTCAATTCGATAAGGAATGTTCCAAATATGATTCAGAGCTTTTCTATACAATGAAACCAGGCAATTGTAATTTTAGGAGTGCAGAATTTTCAATTAAACATAAAAATAATTCTTATGGCTTAAGAGATGAAAATGAAAACCTAAATAAAGTTGAAATTATTACTTTAGGGGACTCTTTTACATTGGGATATGGAGTACAACAAGAAGAAACTTTTGCTTCTTTAATTGAAGATAATGTAAAAAAAGAAACTTTAAATGCTGGAATGTCTTCTTATGGAACCGCAAGAGAATCGATTATTTTGAATAGGTTATTAAAAACTAACAAATTGTCTAATCTTAAATACATAGTTTTGCAATATTGTAATAATGAT
>JBILTH010000079.1:0-4964 GCA_044371635.1 Rickettsiales bacterium | reverse complement strand
ATTGTTAAAAATGTTTGATCTTATTCCTCAAATAATTGAGTATATATTTGGTTCTTCTCTCGATAAAAGTGGTCAAGATGCTTTCAATGTATTTAAATCTTTTGTTAATAAAGCTAATTTTACACAAAAAATAGCCACTTCCTTAGCTTATAATAAATTTTTTGACACAGTAGAGCATGCAAGAGGAAAAGAAAGTGGTGGCAGTAGTAGTGATGGTGGCAGTAGTAGTGGTGGCAGTAGTAGTGGTGGTGGCGACGGAACGGGTGTTGTTTAATGAAATTAAATATCTGTAAAAAAAATGTTGCAATTACCAAATTTGTTAATTAAAATTTTGCTAATATTTTTTTATAGATCATTAAACCCAAATTATCCAAATATATGAAATTCGAAGTATCAAAAACAATTTTGTTAAAAGCGCTATCCGATGTTAATGGTGCTGTCGAAAAAAAAAATACCATACCAGTTTTGCAAAATATTAAAATAGAAGCAAAAGATAACAAAGTTTTTTTATTTGCTACAGATATGGATATTTTAATCACTACCAATTTTGATTGTCAAATATCTACCGAAGGCTCAACTACAGTGTTGGCGCAAAATTTTTTTGATATCATAAGAAAAATACCTGATGGTATTATCAATATCGATCTAGAAAACGAAAATCTATTACAAATAAAGCTTGGCAAGTCTCGTTATAAGCTACCTTGCATCGAATCAGCCGAATTTCCCATTATTTCTAGCGAAGAATTATCTGATGAAATAGAATTAGATGCTAAAATTTTCGCTAAAATGATTAGCAAAACTCAATTTGCTATCTCCAATGACGAAACTCGTTACTATCTCAATGGTCTATTTTTACATTCTTTACAAGAAAACGAAAATCACTATATACGCACTGTGGCAACCGATGGTCACAGATTAGCTATGTCTTCTTTATTCACTGGTATTGCTAAAGATTTTGGTGTTATTGTTCCTAAAAAAACAGTAAGCGAAATTAAAAGAATCATCGAAACTGCCAAAACAGTTTCTTTGGCGGTTTCAAGAGTAAAAATAAAAGTAGTTTGCGACAAAACAACCATAATCTCTAAATTAATCGATGGTGAATTTCCGCCATATGATAAAGTTTTGCCAAAAAATAATTTTAATATTGTCAATATTAAGCGAAAAGATTTATTCGACTGCTTAGATCGAATCTCAATTTTAGCTAACGATAAACATCGTTCTGTAAAAATTAAAATCTTTGAAAATAAATTTTGTTTGCAAATTGGCGATGATGCTAACCCGCTAGCTTATGAAGAGCTAGAAATTGTTTATAGCGAAAATAAAATAGAATCAGGTTTTAACTCTAAATATCTGCTTGACATTATTTCTCAAATAGAAAAAGAAGAAGTGGTAATTAAATTTAATGATGGATTTTCGCCAGCATTAATAGAATCTACCGATTCTAATTCTTTATTTGTGATTATGCCTGTTAGAATTTAATTTTTTTCAACAACTTAACATATGGCAATTGTTAAAAATATTATCATTTGGTTAATATTTTTTGCTTTATTGGGTGCTATTTTTGTTCTTGCTTTGTCTAGTGAATATGTGCCAATTAAAACTTTGGTTATTCCAATTAAAATCAGTAATAATATTAATATTTGCAACAATATAGGCTCTAATCTTTAAAAATTTATTTGTTTAATTTTATGTCTAATTATAATTTCGATACAATTGTTATTGGTGGTGGTCCTGGTGGCTATGTTTGTGCTATCCGTTTAGCTCAACTTGGCTTAAAAGTTGCTTGTATAGAAAAAGAAAAAACACTAGGTGGCACCTGTTTAAATGTGGGTTGCATTCCTTCTAAAGCTTTACTTGAGGCTTCACATAAATTTCATGATTCTTGTCATAATTTTCAACAAATCGGCATCAACAATACTAACTTTTCTATTGAAATAGAAAAGTTAATGGCTCATAAAAATAAAATCATTTCAGGTTTGACTAGTGGTATTGCTGGTTTATTTAAAAAAAATAAAGTGCAATTAATTAATGGTTTTGCTACTTTCATTGATAATCACACAATAGAAGTAATTAATAATCAAAATGAAAAAACAATTCATACTGCTCAAAATTTTATCATTGCCACTGGCTCTGAAGTTGTTTCTTTGCCAAATATAGCAATAGACGAAAAAATTATTGTTTCTTCTACTGGTGCTTTGTCTTTAAATGCAGTCCCTAAAAAACTGGTCGTAATTGGTGCAGGAGTTATTGGTTTAGAGTTAGGTTCGGTTTGGCTTCGTTTAGGAGCGGAAGTTGAGGTGATAGAATATCTAAATTCTACCACTCCAAGTCTTGATGCTGAAATATCAAAGCAATTTCAACGCACACTCGAAAAACAAAAAATGAAATTTCGTCTCTCAACTAAGGTGCAGGCAGTTGAAGTGGTTAATGATAATCAAGCTAAAATCACAGTTCAATCTGTTGATGGCTCTCAAAATCAAGAAATTTTTGCCGATGTTGTGCTGGTTTCAGTTGGTAGAAAGCCCTATACTACAGGTTTAGGGCTTGAAAAAATTGGTGTTAAACTTAATAACAAAGGCTTTATTGAAAACAATCATCTCAAAACTAATATTGACAATATTTTTGCTATAGGCGATGTTACCACGGGTCCTATGCTTGCACATAAAGCTGAAGATGAAGGTGTTATGGTTGCCGAAATGATTGCAGGTCAAAAGCCTCACATTAATTACAATATAATTCCAAATGTTATCTACACTTATCCAGAAGTAGCTTGTGTTGGCAAAACAGAAGAAGAATTAAATGCTCAAAAAATTCCTTATAAAGTTGGTAAATTTTCAATGATGGCAAATTCTAGAGCTAGAGCCACTGCCGATGAACATGGTTTTGTTAAAATTTTATCTTGTGCTACTACCGATAAAATTTTAGGTGCCCACATTATTGCAAGAGAAGCTGGAAATACTATTCATGAAATAGTAGTTGCTATGGAATTTGGTGGCAGTGCCGAAGATATTGCACGCACTTGCCATGCTCACCCAACTTACAACGAGGCGGTTAAAGAAGCCTGTTTAGCAATTGAAAATAGGGCGATTCATTCATAAAATATTGACGGTAAATAAATTATCTTTTTTCTAAAAGTCGTGCTAGTCGCAATATATCTACATCTTTTTGGTTAAAAATCTTTAAAAAGCCTCTACTTTATTTATGAAAAGTAGAGGCTTTTTTAATATCAAAACACAAGTTTTGATTGTAATTTTATTTTTCTTGTGTTCGTTTAGATGGAGCAAAACAAAATCCCGATTCTGGTTTCAGTGAAGAGGATGCATTGGTAATTTCAACTAATGAATATTCAATCAAAATAGGATATTTTTTGATTAAACCTTGTGCAAATTCATTCCGAAGGATGTTTTTATCCATCATTCTTGTCAAATGAGATTTTAAAAACTGTATATGTCTTTTTATATTTTGTATATTTTCTGTATTTTCTGTAATATACTTTATTTGTATCTCCATTATGTTATAGTGCCATTTTTTGTCTTCTTCAGAATAATTAATATCATTTTTTTCCATATAATATTCAAAAGCAAGTGGATTTTGCCTTACCGCTTCTAAAGAAATAGATAGATCTTGTCGTAATTCTTCTGAAGCAAATTGTAAAGCCAAACCATTTTGCTCTACCGCTTTTAAAACAACTTCTCTATCTTCTTTGAATGCTGTTGAAGCAAATTGCAAAGCCTCGCCATTTTCTTTTACCGCCGCTAAAACAACTTTTCTATCTTCTTTGAATGCTTCTGGAACAAATCTTAAAGCCTCGCAATTTTGCTCTACCGCTTTTAAAACAACATTTTTATTGTTTTTGAGGTCTTTTGAAGCAAATTTTAAAGCCAGGCCATTTTGTTCTATTGCTTCAACAACAACATCCGGATCGTTTTGCAATTCTTCTGAAGCAAATCTTAATGCCAAGCCATTTTCTTTTACCGCCGCTAAAACAACATCCGGATCGTTTTGCAATTCTTCTGAAGCAAATCTTAATGCCAAGCCATCTTGGTTTACCGCTTCTAAAACAACATCTTTATCTTTTTTGAGATCTTCTGAAGCAAATTCTAAAGCCAAGCCATCTTGGTTTACCGCTTCTAAAACAACATCTTTATCTTTTTTGAGATCTTCTGAAGCAAATTCTAAAGCCAAGCCATCTTGGTTTACCGCTTCTAAAACAACATCTTTACCTTTTTTGAGGTCTTTTGAAGCAAATTCTAAAGCCAGGCCATCTCTCTTTATCGCTTCTAAAACGATTTTCTTATTTGCTATTAAGTTTTCAGAGGCGAATTGTAAAGTAAAGGGATTTTTCTTTATTATGTTGAAAATAAATTGTGCATCTTCTTTTAATTTTGGATTAGCAAATTCTAAAGCCAAGCCATTTTTCCTTACCGCCGCTAAAACAACATCCAGATCGTTTTGTAATTCTTCTGAGGCAAAGTTTAATGCCAAGCCATTTTCGTTTATAGCTTTTAAAACAACATCTGGATCGTTTTGCAATTCTTCTGAAGCAAATTGTAAAGCCAAACCATTTTGCTCTACCGCTTCTAAAACAACATCCGGATCGTTTTGTAATTCTTCTGAAGCAAATCTTAATGCTGAGCCATTTTCTTTTACCGCCGCTAAAACAACACCTATATTTTTTTTAAAGTCTTCTGAAGCAAATTCTAAAGCCAAGCCATCTTGCTCTACCGCTTCTAAAACAACATCCGGATCGTTTTGTAATTCTTCTGAAGCAAATCTTAATGTCAAGCCATTTTTATTTACAGCCACCAAAACAATATCTTTATTGTTTTTGAAGCGATATGAAGCAGATCTTAAAGCCTCGCCATTTTCTTTTACCGCCGCTAAAACAACTTCTCTATCTTCTTTGAATGCTTCTGGAACAAATCTTAAAGCCTCGCCATTTTCTTTTACCGCCGCTAAAACAA
>JBILTH010000161.1:0-2976 GCA_044371635.1 Rickettsiales bacterium | reverse complement strand
TATTTTTTCCCCCTCATTGAAGTGATGGCAATTTTTTATTTTGCTGTTTTTCGCAATATTTTTGGTTTTGCTTTTATTTTTTTTATTGGCATTTGGCACGATTCTATCAATAATATTAACCTAGGAGTTACTTCTTTTTGTTACATTATTATTGCTAAAATTTTTTTTACCATCAATAATCGTATTTTATTAAAAGAAAATTTTTTACAAATTTGGCAACAATTTGCTTTTTTTTGCTTATTGTTTTTGTTGCTTAAATGGCTTACAATTTCTTTATTAAATGGTAGTTTTTTAGCAATTAAGCCCATTCTTATTCAAACATTAATTTCAATAATAGCTTATGCTTTTGTGCATAAATTTTTTGATGCTTTTCTTGATAAAATTCAGCAATAAAATTTTATGCTAAGAGATATCAGAAAAAACAAAATATTTAATCGTCGAGTATTTATTTTAGGTATTGGTCAATCGGTTCTTACCTCTTTTTTGTTGTTAAGAATGAGTTATTTGCAAATATGGAAACATAATCAATATAGCATTCAAGCCGATAGCAACAGAATTAGAGCTTTAATAAATCCTGCTCCAAGAGGTATTGTATTTGATCGTTATGGTTTGCCACTCACTAAAAATGAAAGTAATTTTCGTTTATTGATTTATCTAGGTAAAAAACACAATCTTTCACAAACCATAGATAAGTTAGCAGAAATACTCGATCTTACCCTGTTACAAAAACAAAGTTTTTATAATAAAATTAAGGCCGGTAAAAGAAAAAATGTTATATCTTTAATTGATAATTTAAATTGGGACGATCTTGCAAAAATAGAAAGCAATGCTCATTTGCTTCCTGCAATTTCTATTGAAAGTGGCATTATTAGAAAATATCCTTATCCATATGAAACTGCTCATTTTTTAGGCTATGTTTCTTTACCTTCCGAAAAACAAATCGAAAAATTACCAAATAACAACATTAATGCCGAAAACAATAAAAATTTATTTATGCACCCCGATTTTCGGATTGGTTCTTTTGGTATTGAAAAAACTTTTGATACCGCATTAAGAGGAGAATATGGCATCAAATATGTTGAGGTCAATGTTCATGAGGTTCCATTACGTACCCTAGATTATAAACAATACACCGAAGGTTTTAGAATTAATCTTACTATTAATTTTGGTTTGCAAAAATTTATAACAGAAAGAATTAAAAACGAAACCGCTTCAGTAGTTGTTATTGATGTAAAAACAGGCGAGATTTTGGCCTATGTTTCTTCTCCTTCTTTCGATCCTAACAATTTTGTTGAAGGAGTTTCAAAAGAATATTGGCAACAACTAATTTCTGATCCTAAAAAACCTCTGAATAACAAGCCTATTTCGGCTCTTTATGCTCCTGGTTCTACTTTTAAATTGATGGTGGCTTTGGCTGCTTTAGAAAACGGGTATAATCCTAATAATTATGTTTTTTGCAATGGTTCATATCAATTAGGTAAAAGAACTTTTCACTGCTGGAAAGAAGAAGGGCACGGATCTCTTAATTTAGTTGATGCCATTATGCATTCTTGTAATACCTATTTTTTTACTCTTGCCAACCAAATTGGCTACGAAAAAATTGTGGCAATGGCAAAAAAATTTGGTTATTCTGAAAAATTTGATATTAGTTTGAGTGGTGCAAAAGCTGGAATATTACCAACAGAAGAATGGAAGCAAAAAGTTTTTAAACAACCTTGGGTAAAAGGTGATACTCTTAATACTGCCATAGGGCAGGGTAATGTTTTAGCTAGTCCTTTACAGATGGCTGTTATTACTGCACGATTAGCTAACGGTGGAATTCCAATTAAACCTTATTTGATTAGAAATAACAACATTTTTAAGCAATTTGATGCTTTGCAAAACGATCCAATAATCAATAAACAATATTTAAAAATTGTCCAAGAAGGAATGAGAAAAGTGGTTAATCAACCAGGTGGCACGGCTTATGGTAAAAGAATCGATTTAGCTGGTTTTGAAATGGCTGGCAAAACTGGAACCTCGCAAGTAATTTCTAAAAGAGAAAAAGAAATGACAAAAGAAGAAAATCAAAATTATGCTAATCATGCTATTTTTGTAGGATATGCCCCAATACACGATCCAAAATATGCGGTTTCGGTGGTAGTTGATCACGGTAAAAGCGGATCTATGGCAGCTGCTCCTATTGCCAAAGATATCATGATGGAAGTGCAGGGGGCTAATTCTGTTTCTCATCTTTGATAAAATTTATTGCAAAATAAAAATAAATATAAAAATAAATCAAAAGTAATGGCGAAAATTTTAATTACTAGCACCAATTTTATTGATCCTTCTTCGATTTTATCAACAAAACTTGTAACAGATTTATTTTTTTACGAACCTTTATTTAAAATAAATAAAATTAATGCTGATAGAATACAAAATTTTTTATTACATCAACAAAAAAATGTAGCAGGTATTATTATTTCTAGTCAAAATGCTATTTCTTCTCTAAAAAATTCATTTTTAAATAGAGATATTAATATTTTTACCGTTGGCAAAAATACTGCTCAAAAAATTACCGCTTTGGGTTATAAAAATGTATTTTTTCCTGTAAATTTTGGAGCAGAACAATTATCTCAAATAATTTTACAAAATCATATTGAACCAGATAATAAATATTTAATATACCTACACGGCCCCGAAATTACTATTAATTTTTCCGCTGTTTTGCTTGCTAAAAACATAAAAGTATTAAATTTTCTTGCTTATGAAAAAATTTCGACTAGCTGTTTTTCTGATAATATGCAACAATTCTTGACGAAAGATAATTTTGATAAAATTTTTATTTTTTCTAGTAATTCTTTGCTTGATTTTTTTAATAAAATACAAAACAATTACTTGCAAGATAAATTGATGCATAATAATATTTATTGCATTAGTTCAAAAGTAGCAACACTAGCAAAATCTTATGGTTTTTCTAAAGTTTTACTTTTTACA
>JBILTH010000078.1:0-5006 GCA_044371635.1 Rickettsiales bacterium | reverse complement strand
ATTTAGTTTTTATGGTATCGTTTTGTAAAAGTTCTAAAGCAAATTTAAAAGAATCTAGAGTATATAAAAAAAACTCTACTGGTTCAATTTCAAGATTTGGATTATCTATATCTACTATTTGTACTTCATCTTGTACTTCATCTCTATTTTTTTTTGCAACCACCATATTAATTTCACCTGCAGATTGTGGCATATCATTAGGAGATAAATCTCCAGCAGCACCAAGAACACTTGCAATTGCTAAATCTTGTCTTACTTGCTGAGATTCTCTAATTAAACGAAGTATTTTTGCTGTTTCTTCTTCTAGATCATCATATTCATGAAGTTTAGAAATAATTTCTTTTTCGGTTATTTCTATTTCCGGTGATTTTAAGGATTTTAAATAATCTGTTTCTTGTTGTAATAATTGCAAAAGTTCTAAATTATGTTTTGTAACAATTGCAGGAAAAGGATTTTTATGTATTTGTTTAATATATTTTTTATTTTTTATATCGACTTGTGAATAAGGTCTGTATTCATCTTGCGTTGATTGTCTTTTGGATTTGGCAACTGTGACAAGATAAAGTAAAAATAAAATTCTCGGGAAAATTCTCATAAAAAATCATTAAAAAATTAATAAACTCTTTTTTTAGGAGGGAAAGCAGAAACCTCGTTGGTAAGCGGTTTTAAAATAACCTCACGATAATCTGTTTTTAAAGAACCAGTTTCACTGCACCACATAATAGAATGTTTTAACCAGTTTTCGTCATCTCTTTCTTTAAAATCTTCTCGAGCATGAGCACCTCTACTTTCTGTGCGATGTAAAGCAGAAGCAATTGTGACTAATGCTTGCGATCGCAAATTATCGAGTTCTAGAGCTTCTATTAAATCGGAGTTCCAGATTAAGCCTCTATCTGTAATGGCAATTTCGGAGAAACTATGAAAAATTTCTTGCATTTTAGCATAACCTTGTTTTAATGAATTTTCGGTGCGAAACACTGCAGCATATGTTTGCATACAATTTTGCATAGCAAGACGAATTTTTGCAGTTGGTAAAGAGCCTTTAGCATAGCGAATTGTATCGAGTCTGGCAATTGATTGCTCTCCTTCGTTATGAAGAAAATTTTCTTGTTTAGTGTTTGGTTTAACAATTTCAGAAGCTCTAATAGCTGCCGCTCTACCGAAAACAACAAGATCGAGTAAAGAATTAGAACCAAGCCTATTTGCTCCATGCACCGAAACACAAGCTGCTTCGCCAATTGCCATAAGCCCTGGCACAACACTTGCCAAACCATTTTTAATATCAAGCACTTCGCCTTTATAATTAGTGGGAATGCCACCCATATTATAATGAACTGTTGGTAATACTGGTATTGGTTGTTTAGTAACATCAACTCCAGCAAAAATTTTAGCAGTTTCAGAAATTCCAGGTAATCTTTTGTGTAAAACCGCAGGATCGAGATGATTAAGATGTAGTAAAATATGATCTTTATTTTCTCCCACTCCTCGACCTGCCATAATTTCCATGGTCATTGCTCTAGAAACAACATCACGACTAGCTAAATCTTTAGCAGATGGAGCATATCTTTCCATGAATCTTTCGCCAGCAGAATTAACTAAATAACCACCTTCACCTCGAGCTCCTTCGGTAATTAAACAACCAGAACCATAAATGCCAGTTGGATGAAATTGCACAAATTCCATATCTTGTAAAGGCAGACCTGCTCTTAACACCATAGCATTACCATCTCCTGTGCAAGTGTGAGCTGAAGTAGCCGAAAAATAAGCTCTCCCATAACCACCAGTTGCCAAAACAACTAATTGAGCTTTAAAACGATGAATATTGCCATCAACCATAGAAATTGCTATAACTCCTTGGCAAACACCATTTTGCATAATTAAATCGAGGGCAAAATATTCGATAAAAAACTTTGCATTGTGCTTTAAAGATTGCTGATATAAAGTGTGTAAAATTGCATGCCCAGTGCGATCGGCTGCTGCACAAGTTCGTTGAGCAGGGCCACCTTCACCGTATTTGGTTGTCATGCCGCCAAAAGGACGTTGATAGATTTTGCCTTCTTTTGTGCGAGAAAATGGCACACCGTAATGCTCAAGCTCAATGATAGCATCTGAAGCTTCTTTACACATATATTCGATAGCATCTTGATCGCCAAGCCAATCAGAACCTTTAATGGTATCAAACATGTGCCATCTCCAATCATCTTCGCCCATGTTGCCAAGTGCCGCAGAAATGCCACCTTGGGCCGCAACAGTATGAGAACGAGTAGGAAAAACCTTGGTAATACAAGCAGTGTTTAAGCCTTTTTGAGCCATGCCAAAAGTTGCTCTTAAGCCAGCTCCACCAGCACCAACAACTAAAACATCAAATTGATGATCGATGATAGAATAATTAGCGATTTTTTTTTCAGACATAATTAATTAGTAATATGAAGTTTTAAAATAGCAATACAAACAGCAACGGCAGTAGTAATGGAAATAAAATTAACCAACATTACATAAAAATGCACTTTGGCTTTGTTTGTGATATAATCTTCAATGATAACTCGCAAACCCAATGAACCATGATAAAAACTAAAACAAAAAAACAAAATACCCATAAAAGCATTAAGTGGATAAGAAAAAAACACCGGCAAATAACCTTGCGGATCAAGACCAATATTGACAAAAGAAAGAACAAGCCAAATAACCAAAGGAATAAGAGCTACTGCAGAAACTCGCTGCATTAACCAGTGTTGAAAACCATGTTTAGTAGAAGGGGCGATTTTTGTTTTTTTCATAGTTTAGAAAAATTTAAGATAAACGGCAATAGAAATTGTGATAATAGTTAAAATAAGAGCTAAAAAAATTACCAAATAACCATTATGTTTAGCAGTTTTTAAATTAAAACCTTTGCCAATATCCCAAAATAGATGACGAATACCATTGCAAAAATGATAATATAAACAAAAAGAAGCAGAAATAATTGCACCACAAAAGGCAATATAAATTAATTTGGTTAAAAAACAATCACAATGAATGGCAGAGCTTTCTTGGTGAGTGTTATAAGTGTAATAAAAAATACCCCAAGCCATGATTATTAAAGCAAAATATAAAGCAACACCAGTAAAGCGATGCATAATAGAGGTAAGCGAAGAAATATTCCAACGATATATTTGAAGATGTGGAGATGTTGGTTTAGGCTTGTGTTGCATTGAAAAAATAATTGTAATGTTTTATAAAAAAATATTTTCTCTCGAATTATAACATTGCTTTTTTTTTTAGCAACTAAAATTTTTAATTTTTTAAATTTACAAAACAAACATTATTACATAAGTAAGGACAGGTTTTAATCTCAAAAAATATTTTGTTAGAATGTATTTTTAACGATTGGAATTGGTTTAAGTTTAATGTGCCAAAAATTTTTCTACTTCAAGAGCAGCCATACATCCTGTACCAGCAGCTGTTACTGCTTGTCGATATATTTTATCTTGAATATCTCCTGCAGCAAACACACCTAATAAATTGGTAGCGGTTGAATTGGGTTTTGTTATTATGTAGCCCTCTTCATCTAACATTAAACCAGTATTTTGAAATAGATCAGAATTTGGTTTATGACCAATAGCAACAAAAACACCATCGATAGCAAGTTGTTTAGTGTTGGAATTTTGAGTGTTAAGCAACAGTGCCGAAGTTACTGTTTTAGGGTTCTCGTTTCCTAAAATTTCTTGCAAAGTATGATTAAAAATAACCTCTATTTTGCTATGTTTAAAAACCCTTTCTTGTAAGATTTTTTCACCTCTAAAATTGTTTCTTCTGTGAACTAAATATACTTTATTTGCATGATTAGTGAGATATAAAGCTTCTTCTAGGGCGGTATTACCACCACCAACAACCATTACAGTTTTACCTCTAAAAAAAAATCCATCACAAGTGGCACATCCTGAAACTCCGAAACCTTGAAAATGTTTTTCAGAATCAAGGCCAAGCCATTTTGCTTGAGCTCCTGTACAAATTATGATTGAATCGACAGTATAAGAAGAGCCGTTTTCAGTATGAAGAAGAAACGGTCTTTGATTAAATTCAACTTTATTAACATGTTCTTCAATAATGTTTGTACCAACCTGCAAAGCTTGTTTATGCATTTGTTCCATAAGCCATGGACCCTGAATTGGTTCGGCAAATCCAGGAAAATTTTCAACATCGGTTGTAATAGTAAGTTGCCCTCCTGGTTGATAACCAGAAAAAAGAATTGGAGATAAATTAGCTCTAGCGGCATATATTGCAGCAGTATAGCCAGCAGGACCAGAACCAATAATGGCAACTTTAGAATGATTTTTTGACATAATTTATTTGATTAGATTATTTTTTTGTAATTCTGCCAAAGCGGCATTAAAATCTTTAAGAAAATCTTGATTATGAAGAAGACCACCTAATAAAATAAGTGAAAGCTGTTTTCCACCTTTTAAATCTTGTGGATAGTGCATACCAACTTGTACTCTATGCCAAGCAATTTCTTGCGCTCTGTTTTGAAAATCAATAGCCTGTTGTGGCATAAGCAAAGACAAAACAGAGGCCCAAAGATAGCTACCTGTAGCATGACCACTAGGATAACTATAGCCATTACTTGGCGAAATTATGGCCTGCACATTTTTGTTTGCTAAATAAGGTCGTATGATTTTATAATTATTTTTGATGTTATGCGTTGCAAAATAAGAAGTTGCCCCAACTTTATCAAGGAGTGCATAGAGTTTTGGCACATTGTTTCGAGATAAGTTTTTGTCGATATATTCGGTTATGATTTCTGGCTTCATTTCTTTTTCTTCTAATGCCGAATCTATTTCTTGCGGTTCTAGTTTTTTTTGTATTTTGATGATTTCATTTATTTCTTCTTGTGATTCTTTGCTATTTGGCAAGGTGGGAGAATCGATAGTTGTTGCTTTAATGTTATTAATGTCGAGATAAGGTTTGTCAACAATAGGCTTGGCAACAACATTGTTAAAAAAACCCAATAAAATTGAAAAAAAATA
>JBILTH010000077.1:0-5024 GCA_044371635.1 Rickettsiales bacterium | reverse complement strand
ATATCGTGTTGTTGCGTTAGCACAACTAAAAATAATATCGTGTTGTTGCGTTAGCACAACTAAAAATAATATCGTGTTGTTGCGTTAGCACAACTAAAAATAATATCTTGTTGCATTAGCACAACTGAAAAATAATATCGTGTTGTTGCGCGTTAGCACAACTAAAATAATATCGTGTTGTTGCGTTAGCACAACTAAAAATAATATCTTGTTGCGTTAGCACAACTAAAAATAATATCGTGTTGTTGCGTTAGCACAACTGAAAATAATATCTTGTTGCGTTAGCACAACTAAAAATAATATCGTGTTGTTGCGTTAGCACAACTGAAAATAACATTAGGCTAAAAATAGATAAAATTTATACCAAAAATGGTAAATAAAGTAAAATATAATTTAGAATGTAACAGTTGCCTAGTAATGCCATCAGTCAATAATTACTGTATGAATGTTTTTCTTAAAAGAATTATCCGAAGAAAAATAAAAGAAGATTTTTATTTTAATTATGGATTGAGCTGGTTGATACAAATCAAAAGATTTAATTGTTTCCTAAAAATATTCAAATAGTTCTTCTTTTCGCCATATTGTCGAAAACTTAACCCAGTGGAGAGATTTATGAAAATATATCAAGAATCATAAGATCAAGAACAAGGTATTTAACACCTTAGAAAATCTTGAAGATAAAATTTATGAGTTTATCAAAAATTTAACAAAAGATGTTGTGATAAATATTTGTTCTGATAGTCAATTAGAAAATGAAATGAGTGTTATATCATTTTTATTAATTAAAACCAATGTGGAGTTGGAGCAGTGATCGTTAAATCTTTTTTTTGATGATAGTTTTTGATGTTAATTTGCCAAGAATGTAAACAAAGTGTTTTAGAAATTTGCGGTTGCTTAACCTTGATGCCACCATATTTTATATCATTAATAATAGGGTGACCAATCTCTTTACAATGCACTCGCAGTTGATGTGTTTTTCCAGTGATAGGTTGCAGTTTTAACAAGCTATAATTTTGATAAGTTTTTTGGCAAAAAAATTTAGTGATGGCAGGTTTGCCAAGATTAGCCAAATAATCTGTGCAGGGGGCAACTTTTTCATTTTTGCCAAATTTTTGTTTAGCTAGTGGTATATTGATTTCGCCTGCTGTTTTTTTAACCACTCCAAAAACAAGGGCAAAATAAGTTTTATTAATATTTTTTTGCTTGAATTCGTGATAAAGCCAATTAGCAGTAGAAGAATTTTTAGCAACCAACAGTAGCCCACTGGTATCTTTATCGAGGCGATGCACTAATTGATATTTTTTTTCTTGCACAAAATCGTCGACCGAAATTTTAATACCACTTCCTCCTTGTGTGGAAAGACCAGATGGTTTGTTAATGGCAACAATATTTTCATCTTCATAAATTTTATTTTGCCAAAAATTATTAATTTGAGTAGTGGTTAGTTTTATTTTGCTTTTCTTTTGATCAAAAGAAGCTGGTGGCAATATAGTATTAATACTTATTATATCTTGATTTTGTAGACGATAATTGATAGCAACATTGTGTTGATTAACTTTGATTTTATTAGTTCTTAGCAATTTTTGAATAGAACCAACCGAAATACCAAGCTGTTTTTGTAAAAAACGATCGAGCCTGCTAGAATAAGAAAGTGAATAAATTATTTTTTGCATTATTTTAATTGAGTTTATTTGTAATGGGATTTGGTATTATATAGCAAAAGAAACACCACAACCACATTTGGCGGTAGCGTTGGGATTATTAACTTTAAAATAAGAAGCCCCTAGTTCAACGACAAAATCTATGATAGAATTTTGTAGATAAACGGCAGAAATTGGATCTGTTTTTGCCAAAATATTATTATTTTGTTTATAAAGAATAATATCAGCATCTTGATTTTGTTGCGAATCATTGTGTTGCAAACTAAATATATATTGAAAACCGCTGCACCCTCCCCCTTCAACACTGATATATAAAAATTTTTCTGTATTTTCAAACTTGCTATTGATTTGTAATATTTGAGTGATAGCAGAATCAGTGAAAGTGATATTAAAATTATTGTTGATTTGATTGTATAGCATTGTTTGATTTATTTCGATTATATAGTTCGCTGTAGAGTTGTTCTAGGCTAATTTTTTGACTAGCCAACAAAACAAAAAGATGATAAATTAAATCACAAGATTCGTGGATAAGATTTTTACTGTTTTCTAGGTTTGGTTGTAAAGAACACAATAAACCTGCAATGGTTGTTTCTACTCCTTCTTCGCCAATTTTTTGCACCAATTTATTTGGATTACTTGCCAATACACAAGTATAGGAGTTGTTTTTTGGTTGCTGAAGTTTTTGTTGTATAATTTCAAATAATTGACAAAAATTTAATTGTGTATTTACCATAAATAATCAAAAAATAAACATGTTTATATTATACTGTTTTCTATCTTTAATAGATGTTTAAGTTTTAAATTATAATATCATTTCTATTAATTAAAACAACACTATTATTTTTCACATTTTAACATCATCTTTTTGGCTAAAAAAACTTTAAAAAGACTCTCTATATATATAATGATAGAGACAATCGTTTTTTTAAAGTTATTATCTCAAAAATTTTTTGCTATATTTGGAATTGTAAATTGGATTTGATATAACTTTATAATTTAACAGATAAAAAATTACAATAATTATAATGATTAAAAGCACATTTTAACCTTATTTTTTGGTTAAAAAATATTTCGTTATAATATGTTTTTAATGATTATAATTATTGTGATATTATCGTAAAATATATCTTTTTATTTTATAAAATGCAAACACTTTTTTAAAACTCATAACTAGCAAATAAATTAGCGGTTCTTTTATTGGCAAACTGTGCTGCTGAAATACCAATTCCGCTACCATCTCTTATAGAATAAGATCGATTTAAAACATTGTTAAGTGCTAATCTTAATTGCCATTGATCTATTTTTTTACTAATAAATAAGTTAAATTGAGTATAGCTTGGCATTTTTTGAGTATTTGCCTCACCTCTTCTTAACCCGCTACCAAACAAAACATCACCACCAATCATTAACTTTGTTGATACAAAATTATAGACAGAACCAGCAGAAGCAGTAATACGTTGATCGTGATCTGGTCTTACTCCTTGTTTAGTGTAGTTAATTTCGGCGGTTTCATGTAAATATTGCGAAGAGTTTAAATTATAAGCATGAGATTGTTGCCAAGCTAAATTGACATAATTTTGCCAAGTTTTAGTTTTATGATTAACTGCCAATTCTACACCATAACTTTTTGCTTTGGCATAGTTAAAAGGTTTAAAAATTAAAGCATTACCAAATTGACCTTCGTCAAGCATATTTTTAATGTCTTTATAATAGGCATCAAAACCAAAATTAAGATCTTGATTAATATTATATACTAAACCAACATCATAATAATCGGTTTTTTCACTTCTTATTTTATTATTTTGTAAATTTTCAGAAGCATTGCTAGTATTTTGAAAAGAATTAATGTTAAAATCGGTCACTAATTCTGCTTTTGGAGCAGTAAAATATTTAGCATAACCTGCATGTAATTTAGTTTTATTATTAAGTTGATAAACACTGCCAAAACGCGGGCTAAATTGCTGATCTTCTGCCACACCTTGCACTTTATCAAATCTGCCACCAAAATTAAGTTTTAAATCTTGATTGATCGCATATTCGTTTTGAGTATAAATACTATATAAATTAGTGATTTTGCTATTTTTATTAGCAATAATAGTTGCGATATCAGAAGTTTGATCGCCATTATTATCAGTTGACAAAACCCAACTTTTTTCGTTATTAGCAATTTTAGTTTGATTAAAATAAACACCAACTCTTAAAGTGTTTTTATCGTTTATCTTTAAGCTAGAATCGCCTTGCAAGCCACTTGCTAAACTATTTCTATCAATATCGGAAGCTACACCACTAAACATAATATCTTGAGTTTTGTCGCCTCGGAATTTTAAACCACTTTGTCTGTTAAACAAAGATATTTGATAATCAAAATTTGAGTTTATTGCTTCTTGCAAAGATAATACAATAAATTTATTATCTTCTTGCTGATTTTGTCTTATTTGTGCAGAATTGGCGACTTGTCCTTGCATATTAAAAGAAGGCTCTAAATTTGCAGAAGTTGGAATTTGAAATCTATTATTAGAATTAGCAATAATAGCACTAAATTGTTTTGTGTCACTTAATAAATAAGAGGCATAGAGAAAAAATTTATCTTGCTTAGTATCGTTGTTAATTGACTTCCTAGCAGAAGTGGGAGCTTCTATACCACGGTTATTTTGTAAATAAGAACCACTTACAAAGTAATTTAGTTTATTGTTATTACCGCTAAATTGTTGATTAAAACCAATATTATCGTTTGAGCCAATTTGCACTTCAGAATATCCACCAAAAGGATTATTATTTTGTTTGTTTATTTGATCTTTGGTTTTTATTTCAACCACTCCAGCGGTTCGATAGCCATATTGTGCAGGTAATACACCAGTATGAAGATCTATACTTTTGGCAAATCTAACATCTAGAGTTGAGCCAAAGGCATTGATACCCTCTGGAATGATAACATTGTTAATACGATATTGCACATTGCTATGATCACCTCTTATATGAAGTTGCGAATAAGAATCTTGAGTTACACCTTTTGCTCTTAATAGCAACGAAGATAAGCTAGAAGCTTGTCCTTGTGGCAAATTATTAATTTCTTGTTGATTAAAGCTAGTAGAGCTGCTACCTGTTTTCGGAGAAAGATCGGATCGTGCTTTATTTAATTTATTCGATATTACTTGATATTGCAGAATCTCTTTTTGATTAAAATCGCTTGCTACCGCTGAAAAAACAAGCAGATTAAAAAATAAAATGGTAAAAATAATTTTCATGTGTTTAATTATTGATTTAAAAATGCAGAATAGAACTATAAGATATTATAAGTTTCTAAAATTATGATATCATTTTCTCTCTAAATTTATCTTCGTATTTTTTATTACAACACATTGT
>JBILTH010000109.1:0-3821 GCA_044371635.1 Rickettsiales bacterium | reverse complement strand
AAATCATTAAAATTATGTAGTACCTCTTTATAGGCAAGAAAACCTTTTGCGCCAAAAAAAGCTGTAATTAAAAAATATATAATCAAACCAAAACAAACAAAATAAAAAATAAATAGGTTTTTAGATATTTGATAGTTATCAACCAAATTGTATAGATAATTATTTTTCGTCTTCATTTTTTAATTTTATAAACCTTGGCATATTGCTAATGCAGATTCAATAATATTGTAAGTTTTTGGCAATGCCAACCTTTCAAGATTGGCAGCATATGGTAATGGAGCATCTACCGATGTCAGTTTTTTGACGGGAGCATCTAGATAATCAAAAGCTTTATCCATAATAACATAAGCAATTTCACTACCAACACTAGCAAAAGGAAAGCCTTCTTCAACAGTAAGGCACCTGCCCGTTTTTTGCAATGAAGTAACTATAGTATTGATATCAAGTGGTCTAATAGTGCGAAGATCGATTACTTCTGCCGAAATGTTATGTTGACGATGTAGCTGTTCTGCAGCCTCTAAAGCATATTTTACCATTAAAGAAAAAGCAATAATGGTTATATCAGAGCCTTCTTTTAATATTTTAGCTTTGCCAATTTCAACTAAATGATCTTGATGATACTCTTCTTCAAAAGAAAAGCCATAAGTGATTTCGTTTTCTAAAAAAATAACAGGATTAGGATCGCGTATGGCAGATTTTAATAAACCTTTAGCATCAGCAGAACTGTAAGGGGCGACAACTTTTAAACCTGGAATTGATGCATACCAAGCGGCATAACATTGAGAATGCTGTGCTCCAACTCTAGCAGCGGGACCATTTGGACCTCTAAATACAATTGGACATTTTACTTGACCACCAGACATATAGTTAGTTTTGGCAGCGGAATTTATGATTTGATCGATGGCTTGCATAGCAAAATTAAAAGTCATAAATTCTACTATTGGTTTTAACCCAACGAAAGCCGAACCAATCGCTAAACCAGCAAAGCCATGTTCGGTTATTGGTGTGTCTATAACTCTTTTTGCTCCAAATTCGGCTAATAAACCTTGAGTTACCTTATAGGCACCATTGTATTCGGCAACTTCTTCGCCCAAAATATAAACTTCTGGACTTATTCGCATTTCCTCTGCCATTGCCTCTTTTAATGCTTCTCTTACGGTAAGCTTTCTTAAAGTAGCCATATTATTTTTTTATTTTAATTATAAATTTCAGTTAAAAGCTCTGATTCTGCTGGTTCTGGACTTTGTTTAGCAAACTCAACAATATCGTTAATTTGTGTTTTAATATGATTTTCAATAGATTTAAAATCTGATTCTAAGGCGATTTTGTGTTGTAATATATGATTTTTTAAATTATCGATAGGATCTTGCTCTTTTTTATAATTAACTTCTTCTTTTGAGCGATAAGTTGCAGGATCAGACATAGAATGACCGCGATAGCGGTAAGTATCAAATTCGAGCAACACAGGACCATTGCCCTCTCTAACAAAATCAACAGCTTTTTGTCCTTCAGATATTACTTCAAAAAGATTCATACCATTAATTTTAAAACCAGAAATATTAAAACCAACTCCCCTTTTATGTAATTCAACACTAGAAGAAGAGCGTGAAACTGATGTTCCCATTGCATAATGATTGTTTTCAATAATAAACAATATTGGTAGATTCCAAAGTTTTGCCATATTAAAAGCTTCGTAGACTTGCCCTTGATGAGCAGCTCCATCACCAAAATAACAATAAGTGACATTATTGTTGCCATTATATTTATCGGCAAAAGCCAAGCCTGCACCAATTGGCACCGAAGCACCAACAATGCCATGACCACCATAAAAATGTTTATCTAAATCAAATAGATGCATCGAGCCACCTTTACCCTTTGAAGAGCCATCTTTTCTACCTAAAAGCTCGGCCATAATTTTTTTAGGATCAGAGCCAAGAGAAATCATGTGACCATGATCTCGATAGGTAGTGATTACTTTATCGTTTTTTTGCATAGTATGATGCATACCAGTAGAAATGGCTTCTTGCCCAATATATAGATGACAAAAGCCCGCAATTAAGCCCATACCATAAAGCTGACCAGCTTTTTCTTCGAATCTTCTAATTAAGAGCATTTCTTGATAAAAATCGAGCAATTGTTGTTTAGAAAAACTATTAATCAAAACTTCATTTTTATTGTGTTGGTGGTTGTTTGTAGCCATATAAAATGGTTATTGAAATAACATAATTAAAAAAATATAAACTAATTATAGTATTTTAACAAAAACAATGTCAACAATTTTATTGTTAAAATTTTGGCAATTCTAATATAAAATTAGTATTAAATGTATAATTAATACAGACAAAGGCTTCTTAAAGTGTTTATCCAAAAAGTTAAGTTAGAATGCGAAAAATCATAGTGTTGTTTTAATTAATGAAAATGGTATAACAAGTTTGATAATGTAGTTTTTAACGAA
The DNA here is from genome assembly GCA_044371635.1 of Rickettsiales bacterium. Lineage (GTDB taxonomy): Bacteria > Pseudomonadota > Alphaproteobacteria > Rickettsiales > UBA1997 > CAILUF01. The sequence continues at coordinate 1,366 of JBILTH010000109.1, read as the reverse complement.
TCACCAACATAAATAAGCTCAATTTATTTGCTAATGAAATAACTTCTTGTTTTTGTAAAATGATAGTTTTGTTAAATTCAATTGCCAAGCCCACAAAACCTGCTTTAGATAAATTAATAATGGTATCACAGCCTATTGTTGGTAAATCTGCTTTTTGACTTTGTTTTTGCTTTGCCATTTTCACTAAAACTGCTTGCTTACCATAGTTAATTGGTAAATTTTGGCAACGACTAATCATAACATCAGTGCCTTCAACCGCCTCAATGGCAATTATTTGTTTTTGTGCCACTGCCACTGATTGCCCAACATCAAAAGCAGAAAAATGCTTGATGGCGGTTTTGCCAAGCTCAATATCAAGCATATTTTCTGCCGAAGGTTGATTTATAGTTAGAACTCCTAATTGATTTGCTAAACAATCAAGCACTTGGTTAATTTTTAGCACCTCGATATGATGTTGTAAAAAAAAGTTAATCACTGTTTTTAATACTGCATCATCGCCTAAAATTTTGTTTGCCAAAATTTTTGCTAACAAAAAACTGCCAGTTTTATCAACTTTTAACTGCGAAAAAGCGGGTTTATTGACTGCCCCTGCCATTACTAATTGTTTTACTTGATGAGTAGCAAAAATGGCTAATAATTTTTCTACTTCGCCATAAGTGATATAAATTGGTTGATATTTACTATAATTTGTGATATAGTTTTCGCTAGATAACAAAAGTAGCACAAACTTTTGTTGTTTTTTCTGACATTCTTCGATAATTAACAAAGGCAAGTTGCCTCGACCAGCTATAATTGCTATAACGGGCAGATTTCTATCCAGCATGATTTAGCGAAGCCCCCCCATCAACAAAAATAATTTGACCTGTAATAAAATTGTTATTGAGTAAAAAATCGAGAGCAGAGTTGATGTTGTTAGGGTTTCCAATATTTTTTAGCGGTATTAATTTAGCAATTTTTTCTTGTTCTGCTTGCGGATTTTTTTCGTTTACCGAACTTAATATAAAACCAGGAGCTATAGCATTTACTCGAATATGCGGAGCAAGCTCTAAAGCAAGCATTTTAGTGGCTTCTGCTAAAAATTTTTTACTTAACAAATAAAAAAAGTGAGAAGTGTCAAAGCGTGCAATGTTTTTGTCGAGCATGTTGATTATTTGAGCTTGTGGTATTTTTTTTTGCCTGCAATGATAAGCAAAATGTTTTGTCAAAATTAAAGGCGAAGTGAGATGAATGTTTAGGTTATCTGCAAGTTGATGCCATTGTTGTTGGTTTAAGAATTGGGATTTTGGAAAAATGGAAGCATTGTTAATAAGTAAGTTAATTGGAAAATCAGCAAAAATTTGAGCAGAATCTTCTACTTGTCTAGTGT
>JBILTH010000007.1:0-13630 GCA_044371635.1 Rickettsiales bacterium | reverse complement strand
TTTAGTAAATCAAATGACACTAAATGACATTTTACAGGATATTGATTGACTATTTCGGTTTGTAAATTGAGAGCTTCTTGTTTAGAAAAATTATGATGCAATATTAAATCATAGTTTTTTTTGGCTAAAAACATTGCCATTTCTTTACCAATTCTTTTACTTGCCCCAGTTATGAGGGCGGTGTTTTTTAGCATTAATTTTTAGAATTGATAACTTGTTGATAAGTTTCTCTTAATAGTTGAGAAAGATTGTTTTTGCTAATGGCGGAAACGATAAAAATTTTACTATCAATTTGATGTTTAGCAAAGAATTTTTGCAATTTTTGTTTTTGTTTTTTCACTTCTGAATCGTTTAATAAATCAGATTTAGTAAGAACTACAATTTCAGATTTGCCAACCAATTGAGCGTTATAATTTTTCATTTCTTGACATATGGTTTGATAGTCTGCAACAACTGAAGAGCTATCGCAAGCAATAAGATGTAATAAGGTAGCACACCTTTCTATGTGTTTTAAAAAACGATCGCCTAAACCCTTGCCCTTGCTAGCATCGGCAATCAAACCAGGAATATCTGCAATAACAAATTCATTTTCATCGATATAGGCAACTCCTAGTTGTGGCTTTAAAGTAGTAAATGGATAGTCGGCAATTTTGGGCTTGGCTCTTGTGGTTATTGATAGAAAAGTTGATTTACCTGCATTTGGCATTCCTACCAAACCAACATCAGACAGCAATTTTAACTCTAATCTCACCCATATTTCAATTCCAGGCTCACCTTTTTGAGCGAAAGTTGGAGCTCTATTGGTTGAGCTTTTAAAATTAACATTCCCCAAACCCCCTCTACCACCTTTGGCAACTATATATTGCTGATCGAAGGCGGTAAAATCATAAAGTAAATTGCCACTTTCTTCACAAAAAATCTGTGTGCCAATTGGCACCGATAAAACTAAATCATCTCCTGCAGAACCATTTTGGTTGGCGCCTCTACCTGATTGCCCGCTTTTGGCAGTAAAATGTTGCTTAAAACGAAAATCTAACAATGTATTTAGACTGTTTACACATAAAAAAACCACACTACCCCCTCTGCCACCATCTCCTCCATCTGGTCCACCTCTTGGAATAAATTTTTCTCGACGAAAACTAGAGGCTCCGTTTCCACCACTACCTGATTTTACAAGTATTTTTACTTCATCGATAAATTGCATAAATTAAGTAATATTTTCGTAAGCCTTAATTAAGGCCTGCATTTTGTTTAAACATTCTTGATATTCTGATTTTGGCACAGAATCAAAAACAACTCCTGCTCCCGCTTGTAAATGAATTTTACCATCTTTGATAAGTGCAGTTCGCAAAGTAATGCAAGTTTCCATATTGCCATTGCTTGCAAAAAAACCAACACAACCAGCATAAAAAGATCGTTTTATTTCTTCAAGCTCTTGAATAATTTCCATGGCTCTAATTTTGGGGGCTCCACTTACTGTGCCAGCAGGAAAGCCTGCAATCAAAGCATCAACCGCATCGCAACCCTGTTTTAACTTACCTTCTATTGTTGAAGAGATATGCATAACATGAGAATAGTATTCTATTTGCATTTTTTTTACTACCTCAACTGAACCATTTTCAGCGACCGAGCCAACATCGTGTCTACCTAGATCGATTAACATTAGATGTTCTGCTATTTCTTTGGGATCGGATAATAGTTCTTGACTAATTTTTGCATCTTCTTCTTCGTTTATACCTCTTTTTCTCGTGCCAGCAAGAGGGCGAATAGTAATTTTGCCATCATTTAATGCTACCATAATTTCGGGACTAGAGCCTGTAAGCACAAAATCGGGAAAGTGCAAATAAAATAAAAAAGGAGAAGGATTGGTTTCTTTTAAAGATTGATAAAATTCAATTTCTTTGAGATATTTAGGAAAATCGGCGATAATTCTTTGCGAAGGTAATACCTGAAAAACATCGCCCATTGTGATGTATTGTTTAGCAATATCAACCAATTTGCAATATTTTTGTTTAGTTAAATTATGCTCAAATTCTGGTTTTTTATGATAATCGATAGCTCCTTGTTGCAAAAAAAGAGTATCAAACATAGTGGTTTCGATTTTTTTGATTTTATCTACTAAATTTTGATAAGAGTAGTTGCTGTCTTGATATTTTGGAGCACAAATGATGGTTTTTTTAAATTGATTATCAAACACAATTAAAATTTGTGGTCTAATAAAAATGCCGTCGGGAATGTTGGTTAAATCTTGCTGATGATGAAAAAATTTAATATCATGAATTGTATTGGCAAAATCGTAGCTAAAATATCCATAAACTCCAGCAGAAATTGCTGGCAATATTTGTTTATCATATTTTACTGCCACAGAAGACCAATTGATTTTGGCTTGATCAACAAAAGAACGAAAATTTTCTATTACATTTTGCCCGCTTTCTGATTGAAAAGTGTTTAGATCGACACTAATAAAAGATTTATTATCTTGCACTTTCCAAATTTTATCTGGCATTAAGCCAATGACCGAAAATCTGTCCTTCTCTGTGTTAGCATCACTTGATTCTAGCAAAAAATCGTAACCATCGCTAATTTGTAAAATTTTTTGATAAACCACCAAGGGAGCAAACGGGATAACCAAAGAACGATATAAAACCGAAGTTTTTTTAGTTTCTATTTGCAGATTAAATTGATCTTCATCGAGATTAAAGTTTAAATCATTATTGATATAATCTGGTTTTGTGGCTATATTAGAAAACATAAAAAAAATAAATATGAAAAAATCGCTATTCTATTGCTAAAATATTTTTATTTGTTGTGATGGGATATTTGTCTTTCAATAAATAATTTTGATAAGTTGAAAATAAGTCGTATCTTAATAAGTCGATAGCATCTTTTTTGGCTTCTGCAATATTGTCAGTATTGGAATTATTTTGTTTTTTGTCTTTTACTATTGCTAAAAAATATGCATTATTATCAAACATTACCGGCTTGCTTATAGAATTTATAGGTAAAGAAAATAATTGAGTAAGCAGTGTGATTACAGGCAAAACACCTTCTTGCTTATTTTCGATAAGTTGATTGAGATCTTTTTGGGTGATGCTATTGTTGTTTTGGATTTTTATTTGATATTTAGTTGCTAAACTATTAATAGAACTAGGATTTTGTGCTATTTGTTTTGTTAGATTGTTTACAAAATTTGGTAATTCTTGAGTTTGTTTAGCAGAAATAATATCTTGTTTTACTAAATGTTTAGCATCTTGTAAAGCAAGTTGTTGTGGCGGAGTTATTTCTGTTACTAAAACAAAATAAAACTTATCTCTATTTTCGTCAAAAGGAATTGGTTTGCTAATTTGATTGATATTGGCTGTAAATACTTGATTAATAAAGTTTGGCAACATTTCTGTTTCTTTGTGTGTTTTTTGATTTTTTGCAATTTTTTCTTTAACATCAACTATTGAAACTGCAAAATTTTTAGCAAAATCATCGAAAGATTTGCTAATTAACGTAAAGTCGTTAATTTCTTTTAATAATTTAACAAAAACTTTATTTTGTTTTTCAAGAAGAAGTTTTTTATTGATCTGTTCTTTAACTTTATTTAACTCTAATGTTTGTGGAGCATTAATTTTATTTAATAAAACCACATGAAAACCTGCTTTACTTTCGATTACAAAACTAAGTTGATTTGGCTGTAAAGAAAAAATTTCCTTTTCGAGTTCTGGTAAGATTTGACCTTTTGCCACACCTACAATAGAAATTTCTTCTAATTTTTTAGTAGAAATAGTTTTTGCCAAATCAACAAAATTTTGTTGAAAATTTTCTGTTGATTTTTTATTAAATTCGCTAATAAAATTATTTGCTTTTTCTTTGCTATCAAACATTAAATGATAAATATCTCGAGTTTCAGGAAGTTGGTATCTTTGTTGATTTTGCTGATAGTAATCAATAATTTCTTGTTCGGAAATTTCGGCGTTTTGTGTGGCTAATTTTTTATCTAAAATAGCATATTGCACTTTGCGTAGTTCGGGAGTTTGGTAAGATTTAGGATTTTTTGTGTATAAAGCAATAATTTCAGATTCGGAAACTTCTTTATCAACCGCTACGTTTTCGCTTTTTATTTCGAGTAAATCATAAATCAAGGTATTTTGATTAAATAAATATAAATCGAGAGCTAAATTGTTGTTAATGGGGGAGGCCATAATTATGCTGTTTTGAATTATTTGCCCCCCAACTTGATTAGTGATATCGTTAACATACATAGACTCGCTTAATTGTTTATTTTTGAGAAAATTTTGAAATAATTGTTTATCAAATTTACCTTCTTTGTTATGAAAAACTTTTTGTTTAACTATTTCTTGATAAATTAAGCTTTCATCGGCAAAAACTTTGAGATCTTTAGCAAATTGTTCTTGAACATTATTAGCAATAATTGAATTGACCGCTTGTTTTTGTAGGTAATTAGATTGTAACATTTGCTCAATTTGTGACTGCTGTTCTGGGTTTTGTTCGATTAAGGCAAGCAAATTATTACGATAATTATTAATATCTTGTTGAACTTTTTTGTAAGAAATTTTTTTGTCACCAATTTTAATTGCCCAAACATCGCCAGATTGAGACAAGAAACTAGCAACACCAAAAACCACAAAGCTTAAAATAACAAGCCCAACCACTAATTTTAAAGCAACTCCCGAAGCTATTTGACGAATTTTTTTCATTGAATAAAAACAAAATTAAAATATTTTTGGCTAATATTTTAAAGATAAACAATTCTTATTGCAAGCAACTTTTTATAAAAAAGCTTGTTGTAATTTTGTTTTTCTTATTTTATAATTTGGTTTATTAAGTTAATTTTTGTCGAAAAAAAATATTGCATCAACTACAATATAAAAGAAAAAAATTAATATTATGTCATTTGCACTTAATAATTTAAAGCACCCGTAGCTCAACTGGATAGAGTATCTGACTACGGATCAGAAGGTTAGGGGTTCAAATCCTCTCGGGTGCGCCAATAATTTATGCAAAAATCAAAGTAAATTAACAATGAAAAGAACTGTTTTTTTACACTATGATTTTCTTGGTAGTAACAATTACCAAATCTTTCCTTTAATCGCTGGCATTAATTATATTTTTAAAACATACAATTCTTTCGAAACATCAAAAGATGTTTAATATGTGTGAGCGACAGCTATAATTTACAGTAACTCAAAAAAAATAACTACAACCTGCAATTTTTATACTTATGTCATCATTACCTTATGATGGCTTTAATCCACAACAAGTTGGAAAATGGATACACATAATTTTGATAAAAGAGAAGTTTTGACAGTCATAGGTGGGGCTAAAATAACCCTGTTTGCCCCTCTAAGTTACGATGTGCATGATGACTATCGAGCCAGTTAATTAAAAATATTATCAATCTAGAATTTGAAGAAATAAATCTTTTTAAATAATGTTTATTGTGTCTTCAAGGATATTTTTTTAGACCTTTAATCGCAATTTTAACAAAATTAACCTTTGATATAATTAGCTGAAACTTGACGAAACATCTATTTGCTTATTGCTATTTATTTTTATTGATGTTATATTTTAGCTTAGTACTTGGTCTAGAAATCAGAAAGTTAGAGTTCTAACATCAAATCTCGTCTAAAATTACATGATAGAATTACAAGAATCTATCTTCATATTTTCGAATTTAAAATGAAATTTGATATAAATTTTTTCTTATGCATCGCTTAACTCATTTTTCTGGCAAAATATAGTTCTAATTGTCGCATGGTTTATCTACCGCATTGGCCCATACCTTCTACCTTGGGCAACAAAAAAATTAACTATGAAACAGTTTTTGCTCGAATGCTCCCTGTTTTACACAAGCTAGGCAACCCTCACCAAAAACTACCTCCTGTTATTCATATTGCAGGTACCAATGGCAAAGGCTCAATTGCGGCATTGTTAGCTAAAATATTTCAAGTAGCTGGCTATAAAGCTAGTGTTTATACATCTCCGCACCTACTTCACTGCAATGAACGCATTGTGTTAAATGGTCAAATAATTAGCGACGGCAACTTATATGAAATTTTAGAAGAAACCAGATTAGCTAGCCAAGAACATCAATTTACCTTTATGGAAAGCTTTACCATAGCTAGTTTTTTAGCTTTTTCGCAAAGTAATTCTGATATTTTAATTATTGAGTGCGGAATGGGCGGGCGAATTGATGCCACCAATATTATTGAAAAAAAACTTGCTACCGTTATTTCGTCAATTTCTCTTGATCATCAAGAATATTTAGGCAACACTGTGTTAGAAATAGCTATACACAAAGCTTGCATTGCCAGAAATCAAACCCCACTCATTGTTGCCAAGCAAGATGATTTTACAATAAACTTGGCGATAAACGAAATTGCTACACAATTACAAAGCATCACTTATTTTTATGAACAAGATTTTTTTATAGAAATCAACAATACAGGAAGTTTTGATTTTTACTGGCAAAATGAAAATTTATTACCAAATTTACCGCAACCAAATTTACTTGGCAAACATCAATATTTTAATTTTTCGGCCGCCTTGGCCTGCATTATGGCAATTAGCCACTATTTTTACTTTACTTATCAGCATTTAGCCAAAGCAATTGCTACGGTTTTTTGGCCTGCTCGACTACACAAAATAAACAATCATTGGCTAAAATTATTGCCGCATCATAGTCAATTATGGTTTGATGGAGCTCATAATGTTGGCGGGGCCTTGGCACTTGCCGAGTGGCTTGCTTGTCAAAACACTTTTAATAACAGCCAAAAATTTGTGATCTGTGGTTTTAGCAAAAATAAATGTCAACCTAATTTTTTATTAGCTTTTTTGCAATTTAACTTACTTGCCGTAACTGTTGGCAAAGAGCCATATCCAGAATCAAGCCAAGTAATTGTTAATATTGGCAAACAAAACAACATCAATATTGTTGATGTAAACAATCTTATAGATGGGCTTAACTATATTCAAAAACAATCGCAACCTTGTTTGGTTGTGGTTTGCGGTTCTTTGCATTTTGCTTTAGAATTGTTAGTATAAGTTCCGCTTGTTAAGTTAAAATCTTATATCAAATCTCATTTCCTATAATTTAAAAACATATGATAGCAAGATAATTTCTAGTAGCAACTATTATGGCACTGTTGCATCACAAATTTATTTTACTTTAGTTGCCATTTTTGGTATAAATTTTACCTATTTTTAGTCTAATATGTTTAATATGTGACTAAAAATAAGTAAAATAAATTTGTGATGCAACAGTGCCATAATAGGCGACGGGTTTTTAGCAAAAAATATACCAACAAGATAAAGTGAGAATTTAAAAAATTAAATGGTTAATTAAAAATTGAAAATTGTATTGTGTATTGCCAATAGGGCTTTTTCATGTAAAATATCATTAGCAGAAGCGAGAATTTTGGCATTAGATTGTAATTTTAATTTATTTCCTTTCCAATCGCTTACCACACCTCCGGCATTTTCAATAATAGGAATGATGGCAGTAAAATCATGAATTTTTAAACCAGGCTCAATAATTAAATCGATAAAACCCATTGCAAGACAAGCATAGTTATAGCAATCACCACCATAAATTACACCACCAATTTTTTGATATTTAGTGAGTTTGCTAATTGTATTGAGTATTTTTTCATCAGAACTATCAAAAAAATAAGGAGAAGTAGTGCATAAAATTGCCTCTTCAAGGTTATGGCATTTTCTAGTTTTGATTATTTGTTGATTAAAAATACTTTGTTTTTGTTGATTATTAAACCACCTTTCTTGTGTGATTGGTTGATTTATCATGCCAAATATTGGTTGCTGATTTCTTGCAAAGCCAATTAGGTTGCCAAAAACTGGTTTGCCAGTAATAAAAGAAGAAGTTCCGTCTATTGGATCTAAAACCCATAAATTATCAGCATTTTCTTGATATTTGGGGTACTCTTCGCCAATAATACCGTGTTGTGGAAAATGTGTTTTTATTTGGTTAATCCAAGCAAGCTCTATTTCTTTATCTGCCAAAGTCACAGGAGATTGATCTAGTTTTGCAACTTCGCCATTAGGAAGGCGAAAGTATTTTTTGGTAATAACATTGGCTATGTCTGCTAAATGATGAGAAAAGGAAATTATTTCTAAAAACATTATTTTCCTACTAAAATAGTGATTTGTTTATTTTGACTTTTATTGTTTGTAGTTAATGTTTGTTGATAGCTTTTGATGTAACATAAATTGTCTTTTTGATTACTATCTTGACAGAAATATATTTTACCTTGTAATAATAGTTTTTGATTTTCGTTTATTGGATTTAGCTTGATTTGATTTTTTTTAATATCATTCCAATTAAAAAAAGCAAGTAAGTTAGCTTTATCATCTTTGGTAATTTCTACCACACTTAAAAAGCTTGGTGCTATTTGATTAATTTTCCAACCTTTTTTAGCAGAAATATCGATGGCAATTTTATTATTGCTAGCAATGTGAATACTCGGAATATTTTCTAGGTTTGGCAAATATTCGAGAAAACTTTCTTTTGGTAATTTTAATGGCGGAATAATATTAAAAAGTTGCGAAACTAAAGAAGATCGGTTAATGTTAACAATTCGGTTGTTGTTAGAGTCGGTTACATAAAAACTATCAATGCCAAGCAAAATGTTATGAGGCTCGTCGAGTTGAGTGTTGTTGCCTAAATTGTTACCCTTGTTATTTTTAACAAGATATTGCTCTTGATAATTTACCAAATCAAGCTTTACAACAGAATTTAGAAAAGTATTGGCAATATAAATACCAGTGTCATCGATAGCAAACCCCATTGGATTTTGCAGTTTATTATTAGTGTTGGTATATATTTTATTGATTTGTTGATTTTTGTCGATAACATAAATAGAGGCATTGGCAGAATCTAGTAAATAAAGCTTATTGTTAAAAATATTAAGAGAAGTTGGTAACGGTTTTAGAGTTTGTTTTTTTAATTCGTTGTTAATGTAGGTAAGTGGTTGAATTGTTTTGTTTGATAAAGAATAAGATAAAATTTGTGAACTGCCAGAATTGCTAAATATAAGAGTGCTATGATCTGGAAAAAATGCCAAATCGACAGGCGAAAATAAAGAAACCTCTTCTGCTTTTTGAATTTGATTAATGTCTTCGCCCATAAAACCGTTGCCAAGAATTGTTTTTACTTGTTTGTTATTGAGATCGATTAAGCGCAGGGCATGATTATTGGTATCGGCAACAATAATAGTGTTGTTGTTGTGATTAAAAACCATACTTTGCGGATTATTGAAAGCAGAATTTTGCAGATCTCCATCTTGAAAACCTTTTTTGCCAGAACCTATTTTAGCGATAATATCTCCTGCTAATGTGCTAATGATAAGGTTGTTTTGAGCACTATTGGCAATAATGAGTACCGACATTTGTTTGTTGTCAAATGAAATTTTATTAACCTGAATCATTTTAGTGGGATAACTTAATACATTAGTGATAAGACGATCTTGTTCTAATAAGATTGGCAGTTTTTGTTGATTAAGACCAAAACGATTTTTATGTAAAGATTTTTCTGTTTTATGTAAAAAATTTATGATTTCGTTTTGACTACTTGCTTTGGCGATTTGTTTAGCATTTTTATCGAATAAAATTAAGGTTGGAGTTTGTTGAATATTAAAAACATTAGATAGAATTTTTTTGTTGTCATTAATTACAGGATGAGTGATGTTGTTGCGAGCAATTGCTTTATAGAGAGTTTTATTTTCTTGTTGATTGTTAAATTTGGCGGTATGAATGCTAATTACCGCTAAACCAGGATATTTTTCTTGCAAATCATTTAATTTAGTAATTGTTTGTAAGCAAGAAAAACAAGCATAATGCCAAAAATTAAGCACGACAATTTTATTTTGCAAATCTTTGATATTGATAGGTTGAGAAACATTAAGCCAATCATTGTTTTGTTTGATTTTTTCTAACTGATTAAGTGGCGATTCTTGTAGATTTTTATTTTTAGTAATGTTAAGAAAAATGCTAAATATAATCCATAAAATTGCTAAAATTACGATTATTAACAATAAAAATGATTTATCTTTTTTACTAAGTAACATGTTAATTGTTGGTAGAATTTATTTTTTCTTGTAAAAGCTTATTCACCAATTGCGGATTCGCTTGTCCTTTAGTTTCCTTCATTATTTGTCCAATAAAAAAACCAAATAGTTTTTGATCGCCAGCTACACATTTGGCAAAATTATCTTGATTGTTAGCAATTACTTTATTAATAATATCTAGTAAAGCAGAAGAATCAGATACTTGTTTTAAACCTTTTTCTTGCACGATAATAGAAGGAGTTTTATTGGTTTCTAGCATAATATCGAGCACATCTTTAGCAATTTTTCCTGAAATTTCACCAGATTGAATTAAAGAAATAAGCTCAACTAGATGATTTGCAGGTAATTTAAGATTGGCAAAATCGATGTTTAGTTTATTCATTCTGCCAAATAATTCAACAGTAAGCCAGGAAACACATATTTTTGGCTCATGATGAGCGATAAGTTGTTCGAAATATTGCGAAACCTCTTCTTCGGCAGTTAAAACTCCTGCATCATATTCGGAAATATTATATTGTTTGATGTAGCGAGCTTTTTTAAGCCAAGGTAACTCTGGTAGTTGTTGCTTAATTTCGTCGACGGTTTTTTGTTCTAGTACTAATTTTGGCAAGTCTGGATCTGGAAAATAGCGATAATCCATAGCATCTTCTTTGGTGCGTAATGCTTTGGTTTCGCCATTTATGGCGTCGAAGAGTCGGGTTTCTTGTTTAATTAACTGACCAGATTCAATTAAGTTTACTTGTCTTTTGGCTTCAAATTCAATGGCTCTAGCAATGTTTCGCATAGAATTGAGATTTTTTATTTCGCATCTAGTACCTAAAACTTTAGAGCCAATAATTCTTACCGAAACATTGGCATCGCATCTTAAATTGCCCTTTTCCATATCGGCATCTGAAGTTTTTAAGCAACGTAGCAAAGAACGAATGGTTCGGACATATTCAGAGGCTTCTTGTGGTGAGCTTAAATGAGGTTTTGAAACTATTTCCATTAAGGGGATTCCTGCTCTGTTTAGATCGATTAATGAAAGTTGCGGATGTTGATCGTGTATTGATTTTCCGGCATCTTGTTCGAGATGAATTCTTTCAATACCAATAACTTTTTTAACGATTTCTTTTTGTTGATTTTCAAATACTATTTCTATTTCGCCTTCTCCTACTAAAGGGTGAAGATATTGTGATATTTGATAGCCTTGCGGTAAATCGGGATAGAAATAATTCTTACGATCAAAAACTGATATTAAATTGATTTTTGCCCCAATTCCTAAACCAGTTTTTACAGTTTGATAAACTGCTTCAGCATTGATCACAGGAAGCATGCCAGGAAAAGCAACATCAACTAATGATACTTGCGAATTTGGGTTGGAGCCAAAAGCAATAGAAGATCTAGAAAAAAGTTTAGAATTAGTGGCGATTTGCGCATGAATTTCGCAACCTATAACAACTTCATAAATGTTGTGCTTTCCTTGAATGTGATACATAAATTAACGATTTTTAAAAAAGAAATTTAAAAAATTTGATATAGAACTTGGTTTATTATTATTTTGTTGATAATGTTTTTTCTTTTTTCTATCAAATCTATCTTGGCGATCAGATTTATTGTGACGATCGGATCTATTTTTTTGATAGCGATTTTGAGTTTCAGATTCAAAATCTGATTCTAAATTTTGTTCGTTGGTGTTAAAATCTTGTAAATAAGATTGCTCAATATGTAGCTGATTTACTTTACCCGTGGCTATCTTCATGTCGAATTCTTTGCGTTCTTCTTCGGAAAGATTTTTTCTTTTTTTAATGCTAAAACCATTAACCCCATTTTCTTCATTTGGATGAAATAAAATATAGATGTTATAGTTTTTTTCGGTTAGAGCGATTTCGCTTTTTTTATAATTTGTGATGTGAGAGATAGTTTTAGCATCGGTATAAACATAAATTACTCCTGCTTGTTTATCAGCACAAGCATGGCGTATGGCTCTTAAAATAGTTACTACCAAAATTTCTACCGATCGAACAAAACCAGTGCCTCCACAGTTTTGACAAGGAGTGGTGATGGTTTCAAAAAAACTAGATCCTAATCTTTGTCTAGACATTTCAAGTAGACCAAAAACACTTATTCTGCCCATTTGAATTCTTGCTCTATCGTTTTGTAGTTCGTCGCGTAGCGATCTTTCTATGTTTCTTCTGTTTTTTTGATCTGACATATCAATAAAATCAATAACTATTAGACCAGCTAAATCTCTTAATCGGAGTTGTTTTGCTATTTCTCTTACCGCTTCTAAATTGGTATTGTATGCAGTGTCTTCTATACCAGATTCTTTGGTTGATTTGCCAGAATTAACATCGATAGCAACCAAAGCTTCTGTGTGATCGATAACAATTGAGCCTCCAGAAGGTAGATCGATTCTTTTTTCATAAAGAGCGGATATTTGTTGTTCGATACGATATTTATTAAAAATTGGTAAACGATCTGTGTGAAGTTTGATGTTGTGTTGACTGTATGGCATAGTAAGTTTAACAAAATCAAGCACAGTTTGATAAGCTTCTTCACCTTCTACCATTACTTCAACTATTTGCTCGTTGTAGATATCGCGTATACATCTTCTAATGATATCGTCTTCGGCATGTATAAAAGAAGGGGCAACAGAAGAAGAGGCGGAGTCTTGAATATTTTGCCATAATCTATTTAAATATTCGTAGTCTCTTTTGATGTCTTCTGGTTTTTTACCAACACCTGCGGTGCGAATAATGAGAGAGCGATCTAATGGCAATGAAATATCATTAAGAATGGCTTTTAAAGTTTTTCTGTCACGAAAATTATCAATTTTTTTTGATACTCCACCTTTGTTTGGTGTGTTTGCCATTAATACACAATATTTACCTGCAAGAGAAATATAGGTGGTCATAGATGCACCTTTACTACCCCTTTCTTCTTTTACAGCTTGCACTAATACTAGTTGCCCAGTTTTAATAACTTCTTGTAATTGATATTTTTTATAAATATTGTAAATGTTGGATTTATAATTTTCTTTGCTTTCAGCAGTTTCTTCTTCGAGAGAATAAGAACCAGTAGCAATTGCAGAGTGATCTGAAAAAATTTCTTGCTCTTCTCGTTGTTGATGGCGATGAATATTTTGAGGCTCATCTTCATCTTGTTTGTTGTTTTGTGGTGTGATGGCTTCGAGAATTTTTTGCTTTTCGGTGTCGGATATTTGAAAATATTTAGGATGAATATCAGAAAAAGGTAAAAACCCATGGCGATCAGAACCATAATCAACAAAACATGCTTGCAAAGATTGTTCAACTCTAACTACTTTGGCAAGATAGATGTTGCCCTTAATTTGTTTGATCGAATAGGCAGAGCGATCGAAATCGAGTAATTTAGAGTTTTGATCTAGCACTGCAATTCTGGTTTCTTCTCGATGTGCCGAATCAATGATTATGCTGTTGTTTGTCATATTAATAATTAATGCAAATAAAATACAAGCAATGACACAAATCTATTAACATTTTTCACATAATTTTTTAATAAAGTGATATTTTTTAGTT
>JBILTH010000075.1:0-5175 GCA_044371635.1 Rickettsiales bacterium | reverse complement strand
GCTTAATCTTATTTCTCATGCTTTAGCTCAAGAAAATGTCAATGACAATGTTACTTCTAATGGTTTTTCTTTAGTTAATTTTGTGCCATTTGCCCTTGTTTTTGTAGTATTTTATTTTCTGATTATACGCCCACAACATAAAAAAATGCAACAACACAAACAAATGCTAGACAGTCTTAAAATTGGCGACAAAGTAATTACTAGTGGTGGCATTGTGGGTAAAATTAAAAACATCCAAGAGCAAGAAATTACTCTAGAAATCGCTCAAAATACCGAAATAATCGTGTTAAAAGACTATATTTTGCAACCAAAAGAAAAAATTTCCGTAACATCTGCACAGCAAAAAAAGAACCTAAAAAATAAAAAAAACATCAACATAAAAAAATAATATATGTTAATTTTTTCTAAATTTAAAATCATCATAATTTGTTTTTTTACTTTACTTGCCATTTATCTTGCTTTGCCAACTTTTTTACAGCAAAATTCAGCTCAAAATAATAACCGTTTAGCAAAAATATTAAAAATTAATGGTCCTAAAGCCAATTTAGGGCTTGATTTACAAGGTGGTGCTCAAATTTTATTAGAGGTCGATGATAAAAGCTATCTGCAAGAACAACTCGAAAATATTTTAACCGATCTTAAAAACGAATTTTATCAAGAACAATTTGCTATTTTGCCTGTCTTATCTAATAATGAAATTATCTTTTATAATCAAAATAATTTTAATAATAAAAAAATAAAAAAAATCATTAATAAGGTTGCTCCAACTTTAAATATTAAACAAGAACAAGATGCTCAAAAACAAGATTTTTTTAAAATCTTTTTTTCTGATACCGAAATTAGCAAAATCAAAAAAAAGCTAGGAGAACAATCAATCGAAATAGTTAGGCGCAGAATAGATGAAAACGGCACCAAAGAACCTGTAATCATGATGCAAGGCGAAAATCGCATTTTGTTGCAAGTGCCAGGAATTCAAGACAGTCAACAATTAAAGCAAGTTTTGGGTAAAACTGCCAAACTTACTTTTCATTTATTAGCAGAAGACAACTATTACGATTCTTTTCAAGTCAACGACAGTAATGGTAAATCTTATAATTTACAAAATACCGCCATCATTACTGGAGATATGCTTGAAAATGCTACCGCCACTTATCATGAAGGCAAGCCTGCGGTTATGTTTAGTTTTAACAAAATAGGTACACAAAAATTTGCTGACATTACTAAAAAAAATCTTGGTAAAATTTTTGCCGTAGTGCTAGACAATAAAATAATAACCGCCCCTGTTATTAACACACCAATAACACAAGGTTCTGGGGTTATCTCTGGTTCTTTTTCTACAGAAGAAGCTAGTCAAGTGGCTTTGCTGTTGCGAGCAGGTGCTTTACCTACCCCTCTTAACATTCTTGAAGAAAGAATTATTGGTCCGTCTTTAGGCCTTGATTCTATCAGAAATGGTAAAATTTCCGCTGTGGTAGGGGTTGTTTTAGTAGCAATTTTTATGATCTTATTTTATGGAATTTTTGGATTTTTCTCCAATATTGCTCTTTTAATTAATCTTGCCATTATTATTGCAGTTTTGGCATTGCTTGATGGCACTCTCACCTTGCCTGGTATTGCTGGTATTATTCTTACTATAGGCATGTCGGTTGATGCTAATGTATTAATTTTTGAACGCATAAAAGAAGAGCTTAACAACAAAAAATCGGTTTTTATTGCTGTCGAACAAGGCTTTAGTCAAGCATATCGCACCATTCTCGATTCTAATATTACCACTCTTATTATTGCTTTTTTCTTATATAACTTTGGCAACGGCTCAATTAAAGGCTTCGCTATCACTCTTTCTATTGGCATTATGTCTTCAATGTTTACCGCAGTTTTGTTCACTAGAATGTTAATTGCTTTATGGTTAAGAAAATATAAACCACAAAAACTAGCACTTAACTAATGCCAACCTCACCATATAATGCACTATTGTTTTTTATGTCTATTAATTTTTAATTTTGTTTTTTCTTCTGCATTTGCTAGCAACAAAATCAAAAATCATACCATTTTAAAAGCCGATAGCATAACAGGTAATAAAAATAACAAAAAACTCACAGCGATTGGCAATGTTGAGGTTATCAACACTCCTTATTTGCTAAAAGCCAATTCTGCAGAATATGAAAATAAAACTATTTCTGCTTTCGGCAAGGTAATTATTAATAATTTAGAGGTAGGAAAAGTTTTTGCTAAACAAGCAAAAGTAACAGACGATTTTAAAACAGGAGTTTTTGATTCTGCCAATATTCTTTTTAATGATGGTTCATATATTTTTTCTTCGCAAATTAACAGAAATTTAAACGACATAACCACTCTTAAAGATGCGGTTTTTTCTATTTGTCCCAACGAAGAAATTGCCAAAGATAATTCATTGGCAGGTAAGTTAAGCAACTTAATTATTATTAAAAGCAATAATGCCAGCATAAATCGTCACAAAAATTCTTTCACCGCAGAGCAAGCCAGCTTTTATTTCTATAAAATTCCGTTTTTGCATATGCCCTATTTAAAAGCTCCACTTCCGCCTCGCAAAAGACAAAGTGGCATATTAGCTCCTAGTTATAGCAATAATTCTAATTTTGGTTTTGGTGTAAAATTACCTTACTATATTGATATTTCGCCTAGTGCCGATCTTACTATTTTGCCTACCTATTATTTTGATTCACAGCAAATTTTGCTCGATAATCAACTCCGTCAAATCACTAATTACGGCAAATATCAAGCAAATTTAGAGCTTGCCAATAACAATACTCCTTCTTTTAATGATAAAATGGTAATAGATAGAACTGGTAAAAACATTCGTTGGAATATAATTGCTAACGGAGATTTTGATTTTACTCATAATACTGGCATTGATTTTGATATGCGTTATGTTTCTGACAGAAATTTTTTACGTGATTATCATTTTAATTATTTATCTCACACCACTTCTAGTCTAAATGCCAATTACATAACTAAAGACAACTATCTTGGCATTAAAATCATTAAATTTCAAGAACTAGAAAATGCTAATCTCGAAAAGTCTGCCCCATATATTTTGCCAAAAATAGAATTTTTTACTAAATACAAGCCATTGTTTAGCAAAGATCAAATTTCATTAGCAGTTGATACTACTTCTATAAACAGGGAAAAGGGCTTGCAATATCAACGATTAAGCACTGCTCCGCAAATAAAATTGCCTTTTAATATTTCTGGCAATTTATTTGAATTTAACACTAAAATTATACAAGATTTTTATTGGCTAAACAATACGAATAATCAAGAAATTTATTCTGCCAATCAAACAAATTTAAAAACCGAAAATTCTTTTAGCTGGAGTCTGCCTTTGCGTAAAGAATTGCAAAAAAACACCATAACATTAGAGCCAATCATCAAAATAACCGCAAACTATTTTAAAACAAGAAATAATAAAATTGTCAATCAAGATAGTAACAACTCTGAAATTACAATAGGCAATTTATTTACCAACAATCGTATTGCTGGCTTTGACAGAAATGAGGCAGGAAAAAGAATTAGCTACGGATTAAAAGCCTCTTCTTTCGGACAAAGAGAATTAGATTTTATTTTTGGGCAATCTTTTGTGTTAAGTAATAAAGAGCAAGATATTAAAATAAGAGGCTTTAATAACAGCAATAAATCTAATTTTGTTGGACAAATTGGTATGACAAAAAATAAATATTTTAACTTTACTTATAATTTTCAATTGCAAGAATCTAATTTACGTAACGATGTTAATCAACTTAATACTTATTTTAATTATAAAAAGGTTTTCTTAAATAATGAATTTTTACTCATTCGTAAAACTGTTACCAATCCAAATAAAATCTCACAATTTAACAGTAATTTAGGTTTTCAGCAAAAAAAATGGCAATTTCAAATTAATTTAATTAAAGATCTTATACAAGAGAGAATAATACAAAGAGGGGTGAGTATTGTTAATAATGGTTGTTGTGTTGATTTTGGTTTTTCGGTATCAGAAAATAATCAGAGCAATTTGGTTAAACCGCAACATACTTTTACCATTACTTTTGCCTTTAAAAATTTATAATCAAAAATTTATAACCCAAAATAGCAGAATAAAGCAAAATATAATTGAAACTTGATTTTTATTTAGGCATACTTGACAGTAGCTATATGTTACTTTAGGTATGTTATTTCGCAAACAACATGCCTTTATCACAAAATTTTTTCTTATAATAAAAAGTTTTTTGTTTAAGCTCGATAAACTGGCTTTTTTTGATACATAAATATTAGGCTCTAGATAATTTTAAAAAAATATTTTCTTTCGATTATTTTTTAGCAAAATTTTAGATAAATTTTGTTTTATCGTTATTAAGTTTAAACTTACTTTCTTGATAAATTTATGGGTAGGGCAAAATAAATTTATAGACAAAATAAATTTTTCATCGGTTAATGAGGTTAAATTTTGTCAATCTTTTTTTTTAAATAACTGCTAAAAAGATTCTATACCAAATACATTTATATTTTTTAGTATAATTTTTACCATAGATAATCTTTAAATAATATTTTTATTAATTCATTTTTTTTGCCAAAAGATTTTATTTAAAACTCTATGGTAAAGAATATAAACAATTTTAATTTCAAAAATCATTTACACAAATTGATAATACTATTATCAATGATGATAAATTGTCAATGCAGGCTATTGGCTTGTTTTGTTATATATGGAGCAAGCCTGACGATTGGCAATATTACAAAAACGAAATAATGAAGCGATTTAACTGTGGTAAAGATGCACT
Source organism: Rickettsiales bacterium (assembly GCA_044371635.1). GTDB lineage: Bacteria > Pseudomonadota > Alphaproteobacteria > Rickettsiales > UBA1997 > CAILUF01. The sequence goes on along the minus strand of JBILTH010000075.1, from coordinate 379 downwards.
CACAACCGCCATAAACTCTTTACAAGAAAATAATTATTTGTTTATTACACAAGTAAAAGCCGATGATGGCAAATTTACCAAGTCAACTTGGTATTTATCAGACGAAGGTAAAGCAAGAGAACAGGCTGTTAAACCACAGGCGGAAAAACCGCATGCGGAAAAATCAGAGGCGGAAAATCAACCACTACTAATACTAAATAAAACTAATACTGAATATAACAATATTGATAATAATATATCTACTGAAAAAAATAAAAAATTTGTAAAACCGACGATTGATGAGCTTTTTGATTATTGCAATCAAAATGTTTTGAATGTAGATCCTGAAAATTTTATTGATTATTACGAATATTATATTATATCATAAGCTAGTTTAAAT
>JBILTH010000074.1:0-5182 GCA_044371635.1 Rickettsiales bacterium | reverse complement strand
TAGTTAGTTTTTGTTGATTTAATTCATCTTGCCCTTGATGTAATAATTCATGTTGGGCGGTTTTTATGTTATTGCTTTTGCAAATTTGATGAGTGATGTTTTTATCCATACATAAAGCCGAAGCAAGCAAGCCAGAGTGAGTGTAAGGAATTTGCATTATATCGAGTATAGCTTGTATTCTGCCATCTTCGCCGCCATATCCGTGTAGGGCATTAAAAACAATATCTGGCTTGATTGTAATTAAATCGTTAATAATATTTCGAGAGAAATCTATTTTTGTAGCATTATAACCGAGTTCTTTCAAGGCTAAATAAACTGCTTCTCCAGTTTTTAAAGAAATTTCTCTTTCAGAATTAAAACCACCCATTAAAACGGCAATATGTTTATTTTTCATTGTTTTTTTGATGTGTTTATTTGAATGTTTTGTTGTAATTTTGATAAAATATTTTTTGCTATTTCTTGTTGATTTTTTGCCATTTCTTTCATAGTGTTTTGATCTGCTATTTTTTGCAAAATATAGTTAATTAAAACTGTTAATGAGATTTTAAGCTGCTTGGCAACTTGGTTTAAACTGCCAAAACTTTCAATAATTTCGGGTGGTAGATTTATGTTGTAGTGTTTAGCGAAATATTTAGCTTGAAATTCAAGCGGAGAAGAATCTGGATGTGGTTCGCCAATATGGATTGGCAAAACAGAATTATTGTTATTGATGGCAAAAGATTTAATTTTCATAATGTTTCAAAATGAGACAATATTTTTTGAGCTAAATAAATAGCCAGTTGTTGTTTGGTGATTTTACCTAATTTTTGATTACCTTCTTTTGTCACAAAAAAAGCATCGGTGTTATTACAACCAAAAATATTACCATTTTCAATATTATTAGCAACAATTAAATTGCAGTTTTTTGTAATTAATTTTTGTTTTGCAAACTCAAGAATATTTTCGCTTTCAGCCGCAAAACCAATTATCATTTCAGGACGATTTTTTGCCGATCCTATTATTTGTAAAATATCGGGGTTGGGTTCTAGATGTAAAGTGAGAGTAGAATTATTTTGTTTTTTGATTTTTTGTTGAGATGGATTTTTTATTTTAAAATCAGCAACCGCAGCACAGGCAATAAAAACATTGGTGTTTACCATATTTTTTTGTATTACTTTTAGCATTTCTTTTGCTGTTGTGGCTTGAATTGTTGAAAGATAATGAGGTATTTCTTGGCTTACATTACCGTAAATTAATAAAACTTCTGCTCCTAAATGATGCAAAATAGTGGCAATGGCAATAGCTTGTTTGCCAGAAGATTTATTGCCAATAAATCTAACTACATCTATATTTTCTTGAGTAGAGCCAGCGGTAATAATTATTTTTTTACCAAGTAAGGCTTTTTGATACAGATGGTAAGTATTGTTGTTAAAATTGAGTTGTAAAATATCAAAAAAACTATTTACAGTTTGATATATTTCACTAGGTTCCCACATTTTACCGATTCCGTTTTCTTGGCAAGCAAGTAAACCACTTTTTGGCGGTAAAAAATATAGCAATTCGTTTTGTTGTAAAAATGCAAGATTTTTTTGAGTTGCAAGATTGTGCCACATTGCAGAATTCATGGCAGGAGCTATTATTGTTGGCTTTTGATTGGCAAGCATAACAGCAGAAGCCAAATCGTTGGCTAATCCGCAAGCCATTTTTGCTAAAAAATCGGCGGTAGCAGGAGCGATAATGATTAAATCAGCCTGTCTTGAAAGCTCTATATGATCCATGCCGTTATCACCAAATAATTGAGTATAAACTTTTGCAGTAGATAGGCTTTTTACTAGATGAGAAGTGATAAAATGCGAAGCAGAATCGCTAAGAACGATATTAACAATATAGTTCTCTTTTTGTAATAAACGCAAAAGCTCTAGGCTTTTATAACAAGCTATTCCGCCAGTTATTATGAGTAAAATTTGTTTATTTTTCATGTTGTTGCTATATTTTTTTGATTAATAGCGGTGAGCCATCTGCTTCTGGCTCTGATTTTTCTAGTATCGACACTGCCTCTAATTTTAACCCCTCTTTCTCTTGTTTTTATGCCATTTTGCCAAGTGCGATTGATTTCTGGTTTGGCTTTTGGTTTAGCTTTTTGCAAAGAATTATTAAGGAGATTTTTTTTTCTTAACAAGGCTCTTTCACGTGCCGAATTGACTATTTTTTGTCTATTGATTTCTTGTAATCTGCGATGGTGCATAATGATATTATCAACGAACCATCTTCTTTTGCGATTGGCTAATTTACGATTTTCAGCCCTAGAAAGACCTCTTTTACGTTTAGTGCCTTTTAATAATCTACGTATTACATGTTCAAAGCCATGAATGGCTAAATCTTGCAATAATGTTGGTTGCAAAACAAGAAGAGATGTTTTGCCTAAAGCAAGATTTATACTAGTATGCAAAAGAAAAAACGACAATTTAACAAAAAATAATTATTAAATTAACATAGTGCCAACACCACTTTCAGTGAATATTTCCATTAATAAAATATTTTCAACTGAACCATTTAAAATATGAGCATAAGATACATTTTTTTCAATTGCACTAATGCAAGTTTCTATTTTAGGAATCATCCCTCCAGTAATTACACCGTCTTTAATCATTTGTTTGGCGGTGATAATGTTGAGATGGCTGACTAATTGACCATTCGGCAACAAAACTCCATCAACATCAGAGAGAATAATTAATTTTGAGGCATGTAAGGCAGAAGCAATGGCACCTGCAACAGTATCGGCATTAATATTGAAGGTTTCACCCTTGTCTCCAACCCCAATTGGAGCGATTACAGGAATGATATCAGATTCTTCAAACAAGGTAAAAATAGCAGGATCAACAAAATAAGGCTCGCCAACGAAACCGAGATTTAAGATTTTTTCAATATTTGAATGAGGATCTTTTTTGGTTTTGGTGGCTTTTTTTGCTTTGATAAAACTACAATCTTTGCCACAAATACCAATAGCTTTGCCAGAAGCTTGATTAATTTCAGAAACAATAGCTTTGTTGATAGAGCCTGCCAAAACCATTTCAACCACATCAACAGTGTCGGCATCGGTTACTCTTAAACCATCTATAAAAGTTGATTTAATATTGAGTTTTTCAAGCATTTGCCCGATTTGTGGACCGCCGCCATGAACTATAATTGGATTGATACCTATTTGTTTTAATAAAACCACATTTTTAGCAAAATTTTTTAGATTATTGTCTTTTCCCATAGCAGAACCACCAAATTTAATCACAAAAGTTTCGCCAGAAAATTTGCGAAGATAGGGCAGTGCTTCACATAAAATTTCAGCTTTTTTTGCCCATTCTTGCTTGCTGGCATGTTGCAAAGCCAGATTAGAAATGATATCTTTTTCGTAAATATTTGCCATTTTTTTTATGAAATTAAAATTTGAAAATTAAGTTAGAATTAAAAAACAAAATATCTATTAATCAAGTATTTTTTAAAACTTTTTTCATCTCAATAAAATTAAACTGCCAATTTAAATTTTGACAAAAAACATTTAGTGTGTGAATAAATTGTTTAGTTGTAGTAAGATTGTTATTTTTATGATTGTTGATAATTATTTTTTGTAAATAAATATTTCTGTTTTTAATTGCTTCAATGGTTGCAAGTGTATGATTGATCGATCCGAGATAGTTATTAGCAATCAAAATACATTCTATTTGTAAGGCTTCTGCTAAATGTAAAAAATTTTTTTGATAATTGATGGGAGTAAAAACTCCTCCCGCTGTTTCTATTAGCAAGGTATGATTTTTATATTGTTGTATTTTTTGTTGACAGAAATTTATTAAGCTTGCAAAATCAATATTTAAAACTAAATGAGGTGAAATTGGTTTTGGATGGTGATAAAGGCAAATATTGTTGATATTATTTAGGTTAAGGTCTTGTTTTGTTGCTTTTAATAATAAGGTGATATCAGAGTTTTGTTTGAGAAAATTTTTACGATAACTAAAGCCAGTTACCACAGGTTTAATGGCAAAAGTATTAGAAAAATTATGACAATAGTTTGTAGTAAAAAATGTTTTGCCAACATCGGTGCCAATTCCTAGAACTAAATATGGTTTTGTTGATAGTATCATTATTTTAAAGATGAGAAAGTGCTGTAAATTGGACCAAATACTGCAATAGAAATCCAAGCAATCATGCCACCCATAACAATGGTTATGGTTGGTTGAATCATGCCAACAATTCTATCGATAGCATCGTTTATTTCTTTGTCATAAAAGTATTTGATATTTTTTAAGGCACTTTCCATGTTGCCACTATCTTCGCCAATTTTAAACATTCGAACCACTAAACTTGGAAAAAACTCTGTAGTAGAAATAGAATAAGATAAAGATTGTCCTTCTGAAACTTGTTGTTTAACATATAAAATCGCTTCTTTAATGGCTTTGTTTTGCAAGGCTATACTAGAAGATTCTAGGCATTCTAAAACTCCTAAGCCACTTTTAAAAGTAATGGAAAAAAATTGACAAAATTTTGCCGACTCAATTTTGGTGATGATGTTACCAAAAATTGGTACTTTTAACTTTAAGAAATCGATTCTTATGGCTAAATTTTTGTTGCGTGATAAAATTTTTATAATTAATACAGATATTATTGGCACCATAATAATTAATAACCAATATTTTTGAGCAAAGTTTGAAAAGGCAATAAGAGAAACCGTCATGATTGGTAACTCAATATTTTGTGCCGATAAAAACCCTGTTACTTTTGGCACAACTACCGAAGTCATGATGCCCATTACTGCAAACATTAATAATAAGCCAAATAGCGGACCTACTAAAGCTTTTTTTGTTTTTCTTTTAATTTCGATATTCCATTTAATATCTTCTACAATGTTGATAAAAGCATTGGATAGAGTGCCTGTTTTTTCGCCCATGGCAATTAACCCAACATAAGTTGATCTAAAAATGTCAGGTCTTTTTGCAATAGATTCTGAAAACATATTGCCATTTTTGATGGATTCGTATATTTCTTGGGTTATGTTACGTATGGCATTAGAATCGGTAGTATCACGTAAATCTTGAATAGCATCTATAATTGAAACTCCAGCTCTAACTAGTTGCTCTAGATGAATAAAAATACTTATAAGTTCTTGAGTTGTGATGTTTTTTCGTAAAGAAAAGGTTGATTTTACTTTTTCTTCTTT
>JBILTH010000088.1:0-4535 GCA_044371635.1 Rickettsiales bacterium | reverse complement strand
AATTATCGCCAACAATATAATAATAATAAAGATTGGTTGTTTTTAGGAAAAATAAGAACCAGCAAAAAACAATTAATTACTTCTGGCAAAAAGTTAATCAATAAAAATAATCATCTTACGAGGCAAGGCTTTTTTTTGGCAATCAAAAAAATTGCACTTGCTTGCAATATAGATAAAAACAAAGTTTATCCTCATATAATCAGACATTCTTTTGCCACTCATTTATTAGAAAATGGTTTAGATTTGCGAATTTTACAAGAACTACTTGGGCATAGCAATATAAATACTACCGAAATATATACTGCAATAGCCGACAACAAGCTAAAAACAACCATCTTAAAACACCATCCATTAAATCAAAACAACTAATACTAAATCGAGGATTTGATATAAAATTTCTAGACTACTTTATTTTTTAGAATTATTCTTTCAATTTTTTTTGTAAATACAAATCATATAAATCGGGTCTTTGTTTTTTAGTAATGATTTCGGCTTGTTCTTTGCGCCATTGATTAATTTTTTGATGATTTCCCGAAAGCAAAACTTCTGGCACCGCCATATTTTGCCATAAAGCAGGCTTGGTATATTGCGGATATTCTAGTAAATGTTGATAGATATTAGAATTTTGATTGTTGCCAAAGCTTTCTTCTAATAAAGATTCACTTTTACCCAAAACTTGCGGTATACAGCGCAAAACAGCATCAATAACCACATAACAAGCCATTTCACCGCCAGAAATCACATAATCTCCAATCGAAACTTCTTCAAAATTTAACAAATCAAGCACTCTCTGATCTACTCCTTCATATCTACCGCACAAGATGGCAATATTGCTTTCTGTAGCAAGTTGATAAGCCATTTCTTGGCAAAAAACTTTTCCTCGAGGAGAAAGATAAATTAATTTCGTGTTTTGTTTAGTATTATGAGAAACCGCATTATATATAAATTCTGGCTTAATTAACATACCACTACCACCACCGTAAATAGTGTCATCTATAGTTTTTCTGTTATCGGTTGCATATTGCCTAATATCTATTGTTTGCAAAGACCATAGCTTTTTTGCCAAAGCAGAGCCTGTGATAGATACTCCAAGAGGTCCTGGGAAAAGCTCTGGAAAAATAGTAAAAACTTGTAGATTAAGCATTTTTATTGCAAAAAAATTACTAACAGTTTTTATAAAAAAGCAGTTTTGAGCCTTTGAGTTGCAAGCACCATTTCGGCTTGAGTTCTTATCATAGAAAATCTAACATAACCCTCGCCGTTTAAACCAAATGAACTACCAGGAGACATTGCCACACCATAAGAAAGAATCATTTCTTTGCAAAATTCAAAAGAATTAAGATGAGAAAATTTTGGCGGTATTTTTGCCCAAGCAAACATACTAGCTCTTGGTTTTTCTATGTGCCAACCCAATTCTTTAGCAAATAAATTAATAAAAAACTCACCTCTTTGTTGATAAAGCAAGCGTAAATCTGCTAGATATGAATCGCTTTTACTTGATAAAGCAGAAGCCGCAACAATTTGCAGAGGAGAAAACGAACCATAATCTAGGTAAGATTTAATTTTATATAAGGCAGAAACCAAAGTTTCGTTGCCCACCGCAAAACCAACACGTGTACCAGCCATAGAATACGATTTTGAAACAGAAGAAAACTCAATAGCAATATCAATGGCTCCTTTTACTTCTAAAATAGAATTTGGTTTATGTTCGGGCTTAAAATATAATTCACAATAAGCAATATCAGAAATAATATAGATTTGATGCTTTTTACAAAAATTCACTAGCTCTTGATAAAAAGATAAATCAACAATTTCGGTGGTTGGGTTGCAAGGATAACTAACAATCACTGCTTGCGGTTTTTGTCTATAATTTTCAACTAAATGCACAAATTTTTGTAAAAATTCATTTGCTGATAAAGCATTAATAGGCATTGTTTTTGCTTTAGCAATAGTAAAAGCAAAAGTGTGAATAGGATAAGAAGGAGAGGGAACACAAATATAGTTGTCGCTATCGCCAATAGCGGTTGCCAAAGAAGCAATACCTTCTTTTGCTCCAATAGTTACTAAAGCTTGAGTTTGATAGTTTAGGATTACATTAAATCGTCTGTGATAATAATCAACAATAGCTCTTTTTAAAATTTCAATACCACCTGTAATCGAATAGCCATAAAGTTTAGGATCTTTACTTAACATAGCTAACTCTTCCATAATATGCATTGGAGGAGCAGAATCAGGATTTCCCATACCGAAATCAATAATATCCAGCCCATTATCTTTTGCTTGGTTTTTTAGCTGATAAATAGAAGCAAAAACATAAGGCGGAAGTTCGCTTGTAAGATAAAAATTTTGTTGCATAAAAATTAATTTTCTGTTGTATAATTAGGAGCTTCGGAGGTTATGGTTATTGAGTGTGGATGCGATTCTTTCAACCCAGAATTGGTAATCTGCACAAAAGTGCAATTGTGTTGCATGTTTTCAATATTGGCATTGCCTGTGTACCCCATGGCTGCTTTTACACCACCAACTAATTGATGCAAAACATCGGCAACTGGCCCTTTGTAAGGCACTCTGCCCTCAACCCCTTCTGGCACTAATTTTAGTTTATCAGCAACATCTTGTTGAAAATAACGATCGGCCGAACCTTTTGCCATGGCAGAAATAGAGCCCATTCCTCGATAAATTTTGTAAGATCTGCCTTTAAACAAAACTATTTCGCCTGGAGTTTCTTCGGTGCCAGCAAGTAGGCCTCCAAGCATAACCACACTAGCACCTGCAGCTATTGCCTTGGCAACATCGCCAGAAAAACGAATTCCACCATCAGAAATAACAGGAATTTTATGTTGAAAACAATAAGAAGAAACATCAAGCAAAGCAGAAAGTTGTGGCACCCCAACACCAGCAACCACTCTAGTAGTGCAAATTGAACCAGGACCAATGCCAACTTTTACAGCATTTACACCAGCATCAATTAAGGCTTTAGCGGCTTCAGATGTGGCAATATTACCTGCGATAATATCTTGTTTAGGATAAAGTTTTTTGATTTCTTTAATAGTTTCAATCACTCCTTGCGAATGCCCGTGTGCAGTATCGATGATGATAATATCTACCTCGGCATCAATTAAATATTCTGCTCTTTTTAGCCCTTCTTTACCAACAGAAACCGCGGCCGCGACTAATAACCTGCCTTTTCTATCTTTAGATGCCAACGGAAATTGCTTGGTTTTTTCTAGATCTTTACCTGTCATTAAGCCAATACAATTATTATTATTGTCGATGATAATAATTCTTTCGATTTTATGTTTATGAAGCAAGTTTTTTGCTTCAATTTTGCTAATATTAATACTTGCAGTTACTAAATTTGTTGCAGTCATTAATTGTGAAATTGGCTGTTTCTTATCGGTTGCAAAACGTACATCACGATTAGTTAAGATACCAACCAATTTTTTTGAATTATGTTGAACTACAGGAATGCCAGAAATATTGTGTATTTTCATTAATTCTAAAGCATCAAGCAAAGTTGCATTATGTTCGATAGTTACTGGGTTTAGAACCATGCCCGATTCAAACCTTTTTACTTTTTTCACTTCTTCTGCCTGATCTTTAACAGTAAAATTTTTGTGAATACAACCAATGCCTCCATTTTGAGCCATGGCAATTGCTAGCCTGCTTTCGGTTACGGTATCCATGGCAGCAGAAATAATTGGAATTTCTAAACTAATGTTATTAGTAATTTTTGTTTTAGTATTTGCTGAAGATGGTAAAACATTAGAAAATGCTGGTTTTAATAAGACATCATCAAAAGTAAAGCAAATGTTTGGCTGATGAAAAACAGGATGTGAAAAAGATTTTCTTGACATAAGCGAACCTATAAACAAAGTTGATTGAAAAAAAAGATATCATTTTAAAAAGCAATATTATAAAATAAACGAAAATAAAATACTAATTAAAAATTGAATTTTTTATGCCAAATTTAATAGAAATTTGTTTAAAAAAAAACATTAAACTAACAAATCATCGCAAAATAATTGCTCAAATTATTTCTGAAAGCACAGATCATCCAGATGTAGAAGAATTATATAGAAAAGCCTACTTAATTAACCATAAAATTGGCATTGCCACTGTTTATAGAGCGGTAAAAATGTTTGAAGATCTTGGATTGATAGCTCGACACGATTTTTTAGGCAAAGGAAAATCTCGATACGAAGTGCTAGAAAACGATCATCACGATCATTTAATTGATATCACTACTAATCAAGTATACGAATTTTTTAATTCTGATCTTGAAAATTTAAAAATAAAAATTGCCCAAGAAATGGGTTTCGAACTAATTGGGCACAAACTTGAGCTTTATTGTAAACCTCTAAAAAAATAATATTAATACAATTTTCCATTGATAATTTCCAAATCTAGCATCATCTTTTTGGCTAAAAAATTTAAAAACTATTGTTTATATTAATAATACAGACAATAGTTTGTTAAAGTTTTGATCTCAAGAATATTTTGCTAGATTTGGAAATTATCAATGGAAAATTGTA
>JBILTH010000073.1:0-5214 GCA_044371635.1 Rickettsiales bacterium | reverse complement strand
TTAACTACAGATATGATTTTGAGCTATATACTTTAAACGAACTTCCTATTAATGATGCAAGATTATTTCTTAACATTATAGTACATAATGCTTTAACTAAGGCACAGGCTATTCAGTACAAAGAAAATACTGTATTCGTAATATCAGAAGAACAATATAGAAAGTTAATAAACAGTTAGTTCTTTAATTTCTTGTTTTAATACGTTTTTAGAGTCGATAATCTGTTTAAGCTATCTTTGTATATATTTAACCAATTATACACTTAAAAACGCATTTATTTAAGAAATAGAGCTATAAAATTACGTAACTTTGCTCTTGTTTTAAATTTCCTTTCAAAAATTCATAAATTTAAAATTAAAAAAACAAGTTGAAGAGTCTAGGGAGTTTTTCTTTAGTTGCCTTTTTTAAAAACTCCCTATTATTATTTTTCCATTCTAAAATTTGTCTTAGGTTCTAAAAGTCAAGGATCATTAGGTAAAAATATCTAAAAAAATGAGAAATAAAATAAACCAAAAAGATAAAAATGATAAGGTGAAAAGTTCTTTTTGCCAACCGCTTAAAAAAATAATTTTGTGAGCGTAGCGAACGCAATAGCAAAATTTTCAAAAATTCGTTATGAAAATTTTGGATCGAAATTTCATCAAAAAAATGAAAATAAAAAAACAAAAAAATTCAAGTGAGTTATCCACAGAAAATCGCAAATCTTTTTTCTTGTTTTTTTATACTTTCAGTATTTTAAGTATTTTCGGCGCCTTGTAGACCAGTCGAGAACAGGGGTTTTTTTCACTAAATACGACTTTTTTGGTGTGAAGTACGACTTTTTTGGTGTGAAGTACGACTTTTTTGGTGTGAAGTACGACTTTTTTTTAAAAATCGTTTATTGACTAAATATTACTTAAAGATTAAAGTCGTTTTTATATCATTTTATAACATATTAATTATGAAAAAAATTAGTGTCCCTGTCTCAATATTGTCTAAAAAGTTTTTTGCAAAAAAAGTTAATGGCTCTTATAAAAATGCCATGATTGCTATACAGCACAACAATTTAGTAGAAGCCAAATATTCTATGACTTTACAACAAAAAAGGGTAATGATTTGGTTAGTGTCTCAAATAAAACCTGACGATATTGACTTTAAAGAACATACTTTAGGCATAAAAGAGTTAATAGAAATATGCCAATTATCAGGGGAATCTTCTTATAAAGAAATTAGGAATATAACATTTTCATTAATAGAGAAGGGTATAAGAATTATTGATATCACCGATCCTAGTAACAAGAGAGAGATACAGGTAGCTTGGTTGTCTTCTGCTGATTATTACCAAGGAAAAGTTAAATTGAGTTTTAGTCCAAAATTAAAGCCTTATCTATTGCAGTTAAAAGAAAAGTTTACTGCTATTAACGTGATAGATTTAATGCAGTTTAAAAGCGTTCATGCAATACGTATATATGAACTCTTAAAGCAGTATCAGGATATAGGAGAAAGAACCTTAACTATAGACGAAATAAAAGAATGTTGCGGGGTTACTGGAAAACTAACTAAATATCCTGATTTTGAACAAAAAATATTATTAATAGCTCAAAGAGAAATCAACAAAAAATCTGATATTCATTTTGAATTTGAACGTATTAAACCATCAAGAAAAATAGAAGGCATAAAATTTATCATAAGCAAGAACAAGGCTTATGAACTCAGAAATAATCCCGTAAAAGAAACTCAAGAAGTAAAAAGAAAACCAGCTGTAATTGATACTCTAAAAGAATTTGGTTTAAGCTTGCGAGTTATTAATCAGATTTTAAAAGAAAATACGGAGCAAACAATCCAGAATGCTATTAACGCAGTTGATTTACAATTATCAAGGGGACAAGTTCGTAATGCTAAAGCAATGCTAATGACTGCAATAAAAGAACAATGGCATCCTGAAAAATATAAAACTAGATAAGTTTATATTTTCTAGCTGTCTGCAAGACCGCACGCAACTTTTGAAAAAAGTTGTTTAAGTGCGCGTTTAGAAAATTGCATTTTCTTTCATGAAAGTTGTGCTTCGCTTTTTTTGTTTCGTTTTCCTGAATTTGAGTAAACAAGTTATAACAAAATTCTTCAAATGTTTGTTATAACTTTAGGGTGCGATTCAGAAATTAGAATTATTTTTTTATTGAGAAATATTTTTGCCAGTAGAGAAGATAAGCGACTTTTGATTGAAGTAGGTTCATCTTTTATATTGCACTTAACAAAATTAGAAGATAAAGTTCTAATTTTCTTTAAAATGATTAGTTTATGATTAAAAGGTATAAGTTTCTTCAGCTAATAGAAAATCATTTTAAAATTCATAAAGTTTGTGCATTACTTGGACCAAGGCAATGTGGTAAAACAACGTTATCTCAAGAATTTGCTAACCTTAAGGAAATTCCAAGAATTAATATCTTTGACCTTGAGGATTACTCTGATCTAGAAAGACTTGTAGATCCATTGCTTGCCCTTTCTGGTTTACAAGGATTCGTTATTATTGATGAAATCCAGTATAAACCAAACTTATTCTCTACCATTAGAGTTATAGCCGATAAAAAGGATGTTAAATTCTTAGTGCTAGGTAGTGCATCGAGAGATTTAATAAAACAAAGCTCTGAAACTCTAGCTGGTAGAATTGGTTATATCGAATTAACTCCGCTTGTATTATCGGAATCAAACTCTTTAGATATTGATAATCTGTGGGTGCGTGGCGGTTTTCCATTATCTTACCTTGCCGACAATGATGAACTTAGTTTTTTATGGAGGCAAAATTATGTAAAAACATTTTTGGAAAGAGATATACCTAATTTAGGTTTTTCTATTCCCACGATGCAATTACGGAGATTCTGGATGATGCTTTGTCATTACCACGGAGGAATATTTAACGCTTCAGAGCTAGGTAAATCTTTAGGGGTTTCTTATCATACAGCTAAAAACTATCTTGATATTTTAGAAGGAACATTCATGGTTCGAGTATTACATCCATGGCATGAGAATTTAAAAAAGAGGCAAGTTAAAACTCCTAAAATTTACTTTAGAGATAGTGGAATATATCACGTATTATTAGGTTTAAATGGATACGAAGCTATGGCTATTAGCCCTAAGACAGGAGCATCTTGGGAAGGGTTTGCTTTAGAACAGGTAATAAATTATTATAATGCCGAATCAGAAGAATGTTATTTTTGGTCTGCGCATGGCGTAGCAGAGATAGACCTTGTAATTATTAAAGGCGGTAAACGTATAGGATTTGAATTTAAATATTCTAGCACTCCTAAACTCACAAAATCTATAGAGATAGCGTTGAACGATTTAAGCCTTAATCAAGTAAAAATAATTTTTCCAGGAGAGAAAGCTTATAAGCTTTCTCAAAAAGTAGAGGCTATAGGTTTAAAGTTGTTGTAAATACTGAACATTTTTGTACGTTCTGTTAAACTGGTATTTAAGTTTAGTCCTTGGATTTTTAGTTTAACAGAGTTGATACTTTATTTTTTTGGCGTTCTGTTTACTAAAGCACTTCCAGCGACTGATTTACTATTTTTTGTAGTATTATTAGATTTGAGAATTTTAGCAGCTTTGCTAGCAACTTTAGCACTGGTTCTAATTATATTTTTTTTAGTCATAAATAATATTATTTCCTTTTTAGTTATTCATTTATCATGCTTTAAACTTAAGCATATATACGGACACCACCCTTAAAAAAGTCGTGTTTTACGTTTCTTATATATAAGTCGTCATCTTTGGGTGTAAAAATACCATTTGGCCATGTTAGCTGTATTTTAAAAGAAACGTCATTTTTTTCACTTTGTTTACATAGCGTAAAACCAGAGTCTGTGTTGGACTTGGTAATTAACCAAATTCTCTTGTTTGTATCTTCATAAGAGAAAACCACTTTCTCACCAACGTTTATACCTAAACTGTCTGCTATTGTTTTACCGATATAAATTGTGAGAATATATTTTGAGCTATTTTTCTTTGTTTTTTTTAAATTAGAAAATGAAATTCTAATTTTATCTATAATATCTCCTCTTATTTTATTTTTACCAGGTTTTATTTCTATAAAACTCATTTTTACTATTATATTTAAACATTTGTTATTATATATAATATATCAATTACTAATTTTCAACAAAAATATTTAAATATCTATCTATCTTCTTTATTTTTCCCACTTTTAATATTTTTTTTATATTTTTCAAGATACCATTACTCTTTTATTGCCGTTATTACATTACGAACCTGTACTTTCGATAATTGTAAATCAACCGCATTAATAGCGTTCTAGATGGTTTGCTCCATATTTTTTAATCTGATTAATAACTGGCAAGCTTAAACCAAATTCTCTTAAAGTATCAATTACCGCTGGTTTTCTTTTTACTTCCTGAATTTTCTTTAGAGGATTATTTCTGAGCTCATAAGCCTTGTTCTTGCTTATGATAAATTTGATGCCTAATATCTTTTTTGTTAGATTATTGTGAACGAATTAACATGAATAAAAAAATCATCAATGGTCTTGAGTATCTTGAGCAGAATTATAGACCAAGTGACATACAAAAGCTTTTAGATAACAGCAAAACTAAAAGAGAAGTGTACCAAGGACTAAAAGTATCCGAGTACGGTTTAAACAAATATATAAAGCATTATAACCTTTTTTTTAAGCCTATGAACACTCCATTAAACAAAATCCGTAGTAAACCTTAACAACCAAGTGCTGCATAGCTAATAAAAATAATGTTGCTAGCAACATATATTGCGTATAACAAAATTCTACGAATGTTTGCTATAACTTATTTACTCAAATTCAGGAAAGTAAAATAAAAAAGCAAAGCACAACTTTCATGAAAGAAAATGCAATTTTCTAAATGCGCACTTAAGCAACTTTTGTAAAAAGCTTGCATGCGGTCTTGCAGACAGCTAAGCATTTTTATTTAACTGTACTCACTAATTATTACAGATTCAGGAAAAAATATCTGGTTAGTTTTATGCTTTACTTTAAGCGCAGCATTGAGAATAAATCTTCAATGGTGATGTACATAACTTTGTGAACTTCTAATTTCCTTGATTAGTCTTTTCAATTTCATTATTTTTAAAGCGTTAGTGATGCTGGATACATCATTGCACAATCAATCTTTCTAATCCTAAAGCTTTTATGCTGGGGGTCTGTCATTATAAGTGCCTATGGGCATGAAAGTGGCAGGGGTTGTTGTT
>JBILTH010000076.1:0-5134 GCA_044371635.1 Rickettsiales bacterium | reverse complement strand
GTGAAAAATAAATTAGGATTGTTTAGGGTCTATGTTATATTGATTAATTTTTTTTAAGCTAAAATAACATTGATAGATATAATTTATCCATTTATTTTAGTATTATCAATAAGTTTAGTGGTAATAATTTCTAGATTGTCAATAGTATGATTGGCTAATCTTTGCCATAAGTTAAAAAAAAATAAAGCAATAATTGCCACCACCAAACCAAAAGCGGTGGCAATTAAACTTTCTGCAACACCAGAAGTGATGCCAGATTGATTTATTTGATTATTAGATCCTAGAATTTTAAAGCTTGCCGACATACCAATAATGGTACCAAGCAATCCTAATAAAGGAGCTACACTTACAATGGTTTCTACAATCCAAATTCTTGAAAACATTTGTTTTTCTATCTTTTTTATTAAAGATATCGCTTGATTTTCAAGAATTTTCTTGTTGTGTTTATCGTTGTTTAGATCGATTAATTGCCATAAAATAAAATAAAAGTTTTGTGCAGAAAGATTTTTAATACAATTTTGCCAAGTTTGATAACAAAATTGCGGTTGATAAATAATGTTCTCGAGATTTTTGTTGATTTTAAGATGTTTATGATAAAAAAATAGTTTATCAATCATTATTGTTAATAGTGCAATTGCAATAATCGACAATGGCAACATAACAATTCCGCCAGTTTTAAAAAAAACAATAATATTATTCATAATTATTTAAGATATTGATATGCCCCATTTTTCTATCTTCTGCTATTTTTTGTTTACCATAAAGATGAATTTTTGCCTTATCATTTTGCAAAAATTGTTTAATATCTAGTATTTGATTACCTAATAAATTTTGCATATAACCAAAACTATGAAAACTAGTTGAACCTAAATTTATATTTAAAATCACTCTAATCAATTGCTCAAATTGACAAGTAATGCAAGCATCCATAGAAAAATGGCCAGAATTATGCGGTCTCGGAGCTAATTCATTAACTATTAATTGATTATCAACTAAAAAAAACTCTACTGCCAAAATGCCAGTTAAATTTAATTGTTTAGCAATGTGTATAGCAATTTCTTTGGCCTGAACTATAAGATTTTGTGGCAAAAGAGAAGGATAGTGACTTTGCCATAAAATACCGCGTTGATGAATATTTTTAAGAGGATCATAAACAATAATTTGCTCGAGAGATTTTGCTACTATCACTGATAACTCGCAAGAAAAATTGCAAAATTGTTCTAAAATTAATTGATTTTCTAATATTTTTTCACCAAAAGAATCTGATAAGTATTGCCAAGCCTGTTTGCAACTTAAAATTGAATCCAGTATAAATTGACCCTTACCATCATAGCCCATAGTTGCCGTTTTTAAAATGCTTTTGCCAAATTTTAAATAACCGTTTTCTAAGTCTTGATAATTGTTGATAATTAGATATTTAGCGGTTGGAATTTTTATTTGATTAAGAAAATTTTTTTCTAATATACGATTTTGAGTAGTGGCCAAAACTTCTGGTTGCGGAAAAAGTGGTTTTTGTTTAGCTATATATTGAGCTGATGACAAAGGAATATTTTCAAATTCGAGAGTAGCGAAATCGACTTGGGAGCAAAATTGTTGTAAAATATCTTGATCTTGATAGTTGCCGATCACAACATTATTACTAACAAAAGAAGCAGGAGAATTAACTTGATCGGTTAAAATAACGGTTTTTAAACCAAATTGTTGTGCTTTATTGGCAATCATCTTGCCTAATTGACCGCCACCAACAATACCTAAAGTTTGAGAACTAATCATCAGTTCTTATATTTATGATTAATATATAGTTGTTGTAAAATAGATAAGGTATTGCTCCAAGTCCAGTAAATTACTAAACCAGAAGGAAAAGACGCCAACAAAACAGTCAAAACAAATGGCATAAGTTTTAGCACTTTTGCTTGAATGGGATCGGTTGTTGCTGGACTTACCTTTTGCTGTAAAAACATAGTAATGCCCATAAGAATAGGCCAAACACCAATCATAAAAATACTAGAAACCTCAAAAGGCAACAAACCAAATAGATTAAAAATAGAAGTAGGATCTGGTGCTGATAAATCTTTGATCCAACCATAAAAAGTTGCATGCCTCATATCTAGAGTTACAAAAAAAACTTTATAAAGAGCAAAAAATATAGGTATTTGAATAAAAATAGGCAAACAACCAGAAGCAGGGTTAATTTTTTCTTTTTTGTAAAGATCCATAATTTCACGATTTAAGGCAATTTTATCGGTTGTTTTTTTTCTGAGTGCTTCAATTTTTGGTTGTAATTTACGAATTTTTGCCATTGCGGCATAAGATTTGCTCGCCAAAGGAAATAATGCTAATTTTACTAGCACAGTTATTGTGAGAATTGCTAAACCAAAATTTCCTAAAAATTTGTATAAAAAATCAATAATAAAAAAGAAAGGTTTTGTTAAAAAATAAAACCAACCAAAATCTATTGCTCTGTCAAACAATTTAAGGTTGTATTGATTTTTATAATTATCAAGCAACTTAACGTTTTTTGCCCCTGCAAATAGATGGTGATTTATAGATATTTTGCTGTTGGCTAAAATTTCTATTGGATCAGAAGTAAAGATTGTAGAATATTGATTTTGTTGATTTATAATTTGATGAGTGAAATTGGCTTGATAGCTAATATCGGGGCTTGGAACGATTGTGCTAAGCCAATATTTATCTGTAATACCAAGCCAAGAGCCAGTAGAATTATTGCTAAAGTTTTTTTGTTTTTCTTTTATCATTTTTTGATATGAGAACTCTTCTAAAATACCATTAAAAACCCCAATTTGCCCTTCATGTAAAATAAAATTTGCTTGACTTTGAGCAGTAAAAAAACGAGAAATTCTGCCGTAGTTAGCTAATTTTATATTGCGCGAAGTGTTGTTAATAACTTCTTGTTTAATATCAAACATATATTGATCATCAATTGCGATGGTAATAATAAAATCAATACCTTGCCCATTTTGCCAAGTAAGAATTAAATTTTGCTGAGGAGAAAGAATGTTGCTATTGGCTTGCCACAAGGTGTTGAGATTTGGTAGAATAATTTGATTATCTCCTTTGTTTATCCAGCCAAAATCGGAAAAATAGCGGTTAACGGTAGAAGCGGGAGAAAACAACACCACTTCTTTTTTTGAGTTTAATTTAGTAAAATAATGTGCCAAGGTAAGATCGTCAAAAATTGCCCCTTGCAACGAAATTGAACCATGAAGATTGTTATTACTTATTGTAACTCTGTTATTTTTTGCTTGGTCATAAGAAAAATATTGCTCTCTTGTAACGAAAGTAGAAGATTGATTTAAATCTAGTGAACTTGTTGTATTTTGAGAAATGTTGTTGACCATATCAAGAGTATTGGCAGAATCATTTTTGATAACAATGCTGTTGTTTTTTTTATTTATTTCTTGTTTTTTTAATTTTGGTTGTTCGTAAAAAAAACTCCAAGCAAGCAAGATAAATATAGATAGTACCGTTGCTAAAATGATGTGGCTATGATTTTGCGGTTGTTGTTGCATAACTTGAATTAATCATTGATAAAATCAAATTTTTCTTCTTTGCTTCTGCTTAATCTTTTTCTATCATTAGGATCGAGTAGTTTTTTTCTTAATCTTAATGATTTTGGAGTAACTTCAACTAACTCATCATCACCAACATAGGTTATCATATCTTCTAAAGTAAGAATTCTAGGAGGGATAAGCCTAATAGCTTCGTCGGTTCCAGAGGCTCTAATATTAGTAAGTTGTTTACCTTTTAAAACATTAACCTCTAAATCACCTTGTTTAGCATTTTCACCAATAACCATACCTGCATAAACTTTTTGTTGCGGTTTTACAAATAGCACCCCTCTATCTTGTAAATTCCATAGGGCATAAGCAACGGCTTCACCTGGATCGGTAGCAATTAAAGCTCCATTCTTTTTATTTGACATTTCGCCTTTATAGGTAGCATAAACATGAAAAATGCGATTTAACACACCCGATCCTTTTGTATCGGTAAGAAACTCGCTTTGATAACCAATTAAGCCCCTAGAAGGAACATAAAAAACCAAACGAGTCTTACCACCAGAAGAAGGCTTCATTTCAATCATTTCACCTTTTCTTGAAGAAAGTTTTTCTACCACTACACCACTAAAATTATCATCAACATCAACTACCACCTCTTCTATTGGCTCTAATATTTGGTTATCAGTAGTTTTTTTAAATAAAACTCTAGGCCTTGAAACAGAAAGTTCAAAACCTTCTCTTCTCATATTTTCAATTAACACACCTAACTGCAATTCTCCTCTACCACCAACCTCAAAAGAATCTTTACCTTCAGATTCTTTTACTTTTATTGCCACATTAGTTTCTGCTTCAGCAAATAAACGATCGCGTATCATACGCGAGGTAACTTTACTGCCTTCTGTACCTGCCAAAGGAGAATCGTTTACCCCGATAGTAATTGCCATTGTTGGCGGATCAATAGGGGTTGATTTTATAGGAGTAGTAACTGAAATATCGCATAAAGTATCGGAAACAGAAGCTTTTTCTAGACCAGCAATGCAAACAATATCACCTGCAACTGCTTCTTCTATTGCAACTTTTTCAACACCTCGAAACACATGAAGTTTTGTAAGTCTGCCTTGCTCCACTAATTCTCCTGATAAATTTATTGCTTTAAAATTCATCATATTTTTAGCCTTACCAGAATATATTCTTCCTGTAAGCATTCTTCCAAAATATGGGCTATGATCAAGCAATGTTGCCAACATTGCAAATGGAGCTTCAGTGTTAAATTGTGGCGGAATTACATAATTTAAGATTAAATTAAATAAAGGAGAAAGATCTTTTCGCTCATCTTCATCGAGATCAGAAACACACCAACCGTCTCTACCAACTGCATATAAAACAGGAAAATCAAGTTGTTTTTCGTTAGCATTTAAAGAAACAAATAAATCGAAAATTTCATCTAAAACTTCATTTGGTCTGGCATCTTGCCTGTCTATTTTATTAATAATAACAATTGGACATAAACCAAGAGCCAATGCTTTTGATAATACAAATTTTGTTTGAGGCATTACACCTTCGGCAGAATCAACCAACAACAAACAACTATCTGCCATACATAAAACTCTTTCTAC
>JBILTH010000002.1:0-18231 GCA_044371635.1 Rickettsiales bacterium | reverse complement strand
AGTTGAAATGGTATTAGTTAAAAAAAAGATTGGCAAAATTTAACCTAATTAACAGATGATAAATTTATCTTGTATTTAAATTTATCAAGAAAGTGAGTTTAGATTTGAAAAAACACAATTTATATAAAATTTTGCCAAAAAATAATCGAAAGAAAATTTTCTCTCTAAAATTGTCTAGAGCCATGGGATTTGTTATAAATTAACATTATCTATTTCTCATATCGTTTCGTGAAAACACAATATTGGTCATGTTGTTATAACCTCTTCCTAAATTTGGACTAATATGAGATGACAAGAATGAAGCTATTCCTTGATGAGTATCATTTGAAATTGGCGATAAAAAAGAAACTAGTGAAGCTGCTCCTCTAAAACCCTGAGCTAATGATGTTTCTGAAGTTGCTTGTACAGTTTTTCTCATGATATCTGGAGCTGCTATTGCTGCTGCTGAAATTTGGTTGTCGACATAATTTATATAACCTCCTCTTAATATATTGTTAACAAATGATATTGGAGTAACAGATTTGTTGAATGTTGATATGCCAATTGATACACCAATTTGTTTTATTGTAGAAAATTTTCGTTGTAAACTTCCGTCAGTAAAATTAGTATAAGTTTTTAATGCATTACCAATCTTTTCTAAACCGAATGCTTGAAATAATGATGTTGTTTTTGCACTGTTTAGGGTTTCTCTTGGATTATTTGCAAAATTAATACCTACATTTGCACCATCAACAGCACCAGAAACGATACCTGTAGTGGCACCCTTAGTCAAACCAAGACCAAATCCAGCAATAGCTCCACCAACAGCTCCAGCACAAGCTCCAGCAAAAGCTCCAATACCACCCAAGGTAAATCCTAAAGCGCTACCTAAAACACCTCCTCCTACAATAATACCAGAGCCAAGTCCTGCAACTGCACCAGTGATGGCACCGACAACGCCACCCAACAAGAACCCAGTAGCTCCTAAAATAAGCTTGGCTCCCATGTTATGTTTTGCACCATAGCTAGCACCCTTAGATGCACCATAATAGGCGCCAAAAGCAATACCGGCAATAGCTCCAGCAACAACTCCAGTAAAAGCTCCAACTGAAGCGCCAACAACACCACCAATAACAAAGCCAGTAATATTACCAATAGCTCCTAAAGTGCTAGCACCCAAAGTGGTACCAAGATGAGTTCCAGAAAATAAGCCTTTAGTTCCTTCAGAAATGGAGCCAACAAAAAAGCCTCTAAATACACCAACAGCACCGCCAGCAGTAGCCAGAATCATACTATTGCGAGTTGCTTTTTTAGCAGAGATCCCAGCATGTTTTAAAGAGCGTTTGAATAAACCAAGGCCACTTGATAAAGTATTGTTGAAAATGTTTTTTCTAAATGAGAAAAATGATGAGGTTACTGAAGCACCTATAAGAACGGGAGCGGCCAAAATAATAATGCCAGTGGCAACACCTAAACCACCAACCATGCCAAGAACACCACCTCCTATTTTTCCAATAGTGTTTGCCATAATTTTACCAACATCATTAGCCGAATCTTTCATTGGATCTAAAATGCTTGCTTTAAACTGAGTGGCATGTTGTGAAGCATAATATTGAGCTCTATCACTTTGAGCTAATAGAGATTCGAACCTTGTATTGTTTCTAACATTTGTAGCACCTGAAAAATCAATTGCGGGATTTTGACGCTTTAGTTGATCGAGGCGTCTTGTTGAAACTCTCGAATCGAATTTCATATTTTGTTGTTTTTCTGTAAGTGATTGGGTTAAAGTTCCTCCGCTTCTGGCAGATTGTTGAGCTAATTCAAAAGCTGCTCCAGCCAAAGAGGCATGATTTCTAATATCTTTGATCTTCATGCCTTTGTCGTTTAAATATTTATCTGCCGAAAATCCTGCCAATCTAGCTTTAATTTTTGCTTTATTTTTATTTTCCTCTGATAGATTTTTAAGTTCAGATTCACTTAATCCTAAAATTTTTAAACCCCTAGATAATTCTTTTTCTGATGCAACTTCTTTTAAATATTGTTCTCTTTGCTTTTTTAAATGACTTTCATTTTGTTTACCTGTAAGAAAATCTAATGCATTATCATGTTTGTATTGTTGTAATCTTTTATCTGCTTCGTTTGAAATAGAGTTTCTATCGTCTAACATTTCTTTTCTGTGTTTAATTGCATCGGCTTTTCTTTTTTCTGCTATTGGTCCAACACCTAAAGCTTTGTCTAAACCATGAAAAGCGGCCGATTTTAATGTTTTAGCAAAAGTTTTGATAGGATAAGAATTAAGAAAGGAATTTTTCATTGCATTTATTGAACCGCTAATCATATTGGCACCTGTGGCAGCAGAAATTCCGCTTGCAATTTCATTAGCAAGATCTGCTATTTTTGGCATAAAATGCTTCATAATATGTACTATTGTATATAAACACAATATTGCACTAAGGGTTGGTGTACCAATTGCTGATTGATATAAATTAGGAGAAGATCCTGCTTTTGCGAAAATAGAGTTTGTATAGGGAGTCCAAAATTCTAGCAATGTGAATCTTGTAATACCTAAATCGATACTCCAAACTTCATCCCAACAAACTTTAAAGCCTAAAACCAATTTAACAAGATGATATATTAGCATATTAAAAAAATTCAAAGCAAAAATTACAAAAAATTGCTGAAAAGCATAGCCTAAAATAGCATTCATCCATTTTGTAAAATATTCTTTAGTTTTTTGAAATAATAAAAAAACAATAAAAATCGGACCAACCAAAAACAGTACCCCCATTAATAATTTAGCAACTACATAAACTAACAAAACATTAGCAACTGTAAGAATATAAAGATATATGATATAAAAAATACTAACAGCATAAAATGGACCAAATAAATCAAAAAAGAAGAGGGATCCAATTTTTTTCCAAGTTTCGTCTTGTAAAAATAAATTAACAATGTCATTTGTGGTTGAAAATAGCAAAGATTTATTACTGTAGTCTCCATTATTTAATGCTGTTGCTAAATCTTTTGATTCTGATGATTCTAAAACTGAAGCGAATAAAAATGATAGATAGTCTGCTCCGTTACTAAAAGGTTGAATGATTAAAGTATTAAACCACAACCAACCAGATTGCGGATCTATAAATAAGCCAACAATACCGATTTTAAAAATTCTATCAATGATTTCGGTTTGGTTTAGTTTACTTATGCCCATTAAATAAGTAAGACCATAAAACATTATCATTAAGGCGGTTGCTATTCTTACGGCATTAGAAAAAGTGTTATTGCCTACTATAATTTCATAGAGTCTTTCAATTTCGCCAGTTTTGACAGGTCGACATTCGGCACATGAACCAGATCTGTCAATACTATTAATTTTGCTATTAATAATTGTTGGTTTGCCTTCAATATTTTTGGTGAGGATATTTATATTCATTGGGCAATATTGAGTAAAATTAGAATTTCCTAAAGGAACATAAGAATCGCCTTGTTGAATATAGGTTTTTCCATTTGCTTTGCAGTTATCATCGTTTTTGCAATATTGTGGTGTTACATTAACATTATTTGTACACGGCACATCTTCTTCAATACTGCAGTTATCTATTTCATTGTTTAGTGGTATTTCGCAATCTTTTTTGTTAGAATAAAGCAAATCGAGTATAGGATTTAAGATGATGTTAATATAATCAATGATATCTTTTTCGTTTTTTACTGCTACACTAATATTGTAACTACCAGAAATCATTCTAGCAATCTGATCTTTTTTGATGCATATATAATAAGAAGATGGGTCGTTAATATTACCTATCTTGTTGTTGACAATTGTGTTTGTAAAATTCGGATTATGTATTTTTATTGCATTGCATTCTTTACAGTCTGATGTTGAGCAAGATATTTTGCTATCTGGTGTTGGATTATATGTATCATTAAGAACAAAACAATTTTCTAAAAAGATATTTTTATTTTCATAGTCTAACTCAAATTTTAAACCCATCTTTTCTGCTTTATCTTTTTTGTCTTTTTCCTTTTCAGGATTAAAGTCGTTATTATTGAAAATTCCATCACCATTATAACAAAAAATTTCTTGATAGGCAGATTGCATAGGATGATTTATATCATTCTTTTTGCAGATATTAAAAGGTGCTGTTGTTTCATATGGCATGCTGTTTCGCATTAAATTGCCATTTTTTATAGTGTATAAAGATTGACTTGTGCTATCAACTAATTTTTCTTGAATTATTTTATTGTAAGGAATTATATTATCTGGTGTGTTTTGTATTAATTTAATTGTTAATCCTTCGCCATTTCGTAAGTTAAGTTGTGTGCTAGGAGTGATTTTGAAAGAGCAGTTATCATTATTGCAGGGGGTAGGTGAGCTATTATTTTTAACAATTTCATTGTTGGCAAAAAAAACAACAATTTTAGCATTGGTATTACTATTTATAGTGCTTTCTAATTGTAATTTTTGATTAGAGTTTGAGGGATTTGAAGCGACAGGAGTGGCAGAAAAAGCAGATAATATAGGCTTTGCCAATACTCCATAATCTTTCTCGGCAGAAAAATAGGGTAAAATTGTTATTCCTGTGCCTGAAATTGCATTTTCAAGTTGTTTTTTGTTTAGATCTGAATTTAATGCATCAAGCTTGGTTATAGCATCTTTGGTTGATTTTGTATAAGATGTTAAATCAAAACAAACTTTTTCGTATAATTTTAGATATAGTCCTTTATCTGTAACCTTTGTCATGTCACTTAAACATTTTTCGCAATCTGTCTGATCTTCGGGGCATTCTAATTTGATACTTTTGGTTAGAGAAAATTCATCTGTGGCAACATTTTGTTGAAAAAAACTAAACCATGTTTGTTTAAACTTGTCGCTATTGCAATTACAAGCTGATGTTGATAATGAATTACACTTTTCTGGACCAATTTTACAAAAATCATCTTCTTTACTATTGCAATTAGAATTAAAACGCATACGAAATTTTTTGTTAGGACAGTAAATTGCTGGATTTGGAGTGGTTTTAATATATAAGCCATATTCTTTTATTGTCTCAATTGTTATTGTATTGTTGATGTGAATAATTAAAGTTTGTCCTTTTCTAACAAAAATTTGAGATGCGAGAGGTATGGCAAAATTTGTGCATTTACCTCCAGAAATTGACGAGCAATATGTTAATTTTTTTTTGAATTTAATATTATTATCTGTTGTAGTAGTTTCAAAAGAGCCATCTGCATTGACAATACTTACATCAATTTCTCCTGGTATTGCTGTTTGGGCAATAGATTTCATAAAACCAATGTCTACAAAACCAGAAAAATCTTGTTGTTTTATGCTTAATAAAGGCGAAAATGTGCATGATGAGGGAGATGTATCTGTATTTTTTATTGTATATGTTTCTCCCGCTTTAAAAATATATTCTTCTTTTAATATTATTTCTGTTGAGGCTATTTCATTTGTAACAACATTGTTGTTGTCAACTTTATTATTAAATTTAAGATTGCAACTTGTGGGTAATTTATAATATTCTACTAAATTATTTGATCTTTTTGGTAAAGTTAATGTTATAGTTGTTGAGGGGGCAAGAGTTATTTTGTGTAAATCAAGTTCTTCGTTTTGTGCTAACACAAAACCAACTCCTAGCTTTTTTTTATTGTTAGAGCTGGTATTATCTATTTGTGTTGCTTTACTTTTATAATCTTCTGAATCTGTGGATGTTTTGCAACTATAAAAACCATTATCAACAAAACATGTCCAAGACCATGGGTTAGGAGCGGTTGTTTTGGTGTTTTCTATATAAGGAATTTTTTGAACTATAATTTGTTTTAGAGTGTCTTGTATTGTATCTGAACCTATAGGAACAATAATGTTGTTGTCGAGATTTTTATCAATAAGTTGTGTCGCTGTTTTAAATTCTTCGGAGCATTGTTGTGAATTTAAAAAATCTACTTCCCAAATTTTTTTATTAGCACCTAGTGC
Organism: Rickettsiales bacterium; assembly: GCA_044371635.1. GTDB lineage: Bacteria > Pseudomonadota > Alphaproteobacteria > Rickettsiales > UBA1997 > CAILUF01. The sequence continues at coordinate 12,278 of JBILTH010000002.1, read as the reverse complement.
ACATGAACTACCAGAATTAGGCCAATTAAGGGAATTAAAATTGAAAAATTGTCCATTAGACTCTTTATTTTTAAGAAGAATTGTTGTCACAGAATCTGTTGTTACTTCTATTGCATTGCTTTCATTAATTATTTGATCTTTTTCAATTATTTTTTCATCAAATTTATCTCCTGCTCTATTAATAGAAATCTCACCTCTAATTTTTACTGAAATATCGGCTCTTGGAAATAAATAAAAATTAGGATGATAAGTTGAATCGTTTTTTGCGATAACAAAACTTTCTCCACCTGACGAAGTTTGTAATTTTCTATATTCTGCAAAACATTTTTTATCAAATTCGATACGCTTAACAGAAGGGCAAACATTGGAAAAGTTGATATCACATTTTTTGTCGTTGCCATTAACATCTGTGCAATTTTTTATGATAGGTTGGTTGTTTTCATCGGTGCAGGCTTCAACTGTGATATTTGCCAATTTTAACTTAGCTTGATTATATTCGTTGCATAGAGTTTTATTATAATATAGATCTGGTGTAGATGCATATTGTGGAAATTGCAGATTTGCGGTTGTGAATTCGCCAAAATCATCAGCTTCGGTGCAACCATAATCTTTACAAGCAAACATTATTAAAGATAACAATAAAAGAGAAATAATTTTTTTATATAATATTTTTCTTAGGTAAAAGAGATTCATATTTTATTTACCTCCTTGCAATTTGTTGGCGAATTGTTCAAGGGCAATTTGTAAGTTGACTTTGTCGGTTATATAATAAGTTTTTGAAATAACTTCTTTTATTAAAGTTTCTTTTGTTTGATTGTCTGCGTTTTTTAAATCATTTTGCCATTCTGGTTTGTTCACTATTTCTCTTATACTAGTTTGTTCTGTTACATTTGATAAAGAATTAATAAATTTGTTGATTGTTTCTTTAGCTATCGTTTCTTGTCTTTGATTATGAAGATCAACACACATTTGAGTTGCGACTCCAGCAGCATAGCTTGGAGCAACTAGAACAGCGCCAACAGATGAGGCTGTAATTTGTTCGATAGCAGAAGAGACATATTTGAGTGGTTGTTCTGCTTGTGCTAATTTCGCAAATTTTATAAAGAGATCTTCTCGGTCTGTGAAATGATTCAGAGGAACTTGAGAAATAGTATTTTCAATAATTTCATGTATTGCCTTTAATTCTCGATTGGAATAGTGGTTTTTAGAATTATTAGGTTTTAAGTTATTTAAATCGAGATTTTTCGTTAATGATTTTTTAATCGCTTTTTTGAATTGATTTATAATTTGTGTTTGATTTATTTTTGTTACATTGTGTTTAGTTAAGGTTTCTCGTAAATTATATTCTGAATTATTAGAGGCTATATTAGATGCCATGTTGTAAGCTGCATAAAATGAAGACATGCCGCCAAACAATGCAGTGCTTGCTCCTCTTACTCCCGATGCAATTCTAGATCTAGTTATAGTAGGTCTTATTCCAGACACAAACCTGACTCCAGCCAAAACCCTGACTCCAGCCGAGTATGTCCTGATTCCAGCCGAGTATGTCCTGATTCCAGCCGATCTTGCACCAGATGCAATTCTAGATCTAGTTATAGTAGGTCTTATTCCAGACACAAACCTGACTCCAGCCAAAACCCTGACTCCAGCCGAGTATGTCCTGACTCCAGCCGATCTTGCACCAGATGCAATAGTTAAAGGAATAGTATAATTAATTTTTTGATAAAAATCATTGCTTTCTGCTAATAAATTTGAGCTAATATTATTTGGATCTGCAACAATTTTTCTAAAAAATCTCACTCCACTAACGGCTCCTAAAACAGTACCGCCGATGCCACCAATAGCCGCACCAGTGATGCTACTACCTATACCACCAATAAAACCTACAAGACCACCACCTATATAACCAACAACCTTTCCACAACGAGGCATACCCATGAAATTTCCAACATAAGATATAGTATTTGATATATTTGTGGCACCAGAATAAGGGCTAGAATAAGCACGAGAATAAAAACTTCCTGCAATAACACCAGCAAATCCGCCAGCGATAGCACTAGTAGTTGCAACGCCAAGACCGACAAGAGAATTCTTAAGGGCGCTTGTCAAACTTTTTACAATGCGAATTTTTTTCTGGTTTTTATTAGTAAACTCTAGTTGCATTTGTGCATTAATAATTTGTTGCTCTATTGTTTCTCTATCGATTGCTGTTGCTAGTTGATTGTGTAAATCGTTAAGTTCTTTAGTAAGTGCTCTTCTCTTTTTATTAATGTCGGGTTGTGATATGTTAGGTATATTTGGATTAATTAAATCACTTTCGGAAAAATTACCAGTATCATTTTCTACCCCTGTTATTATATTTTTACCAAAAATAGCATTATATACTCTGCCAGAAGCATACTCTCTAACTACCTGAGTATTTTCAAATATCGTGCCAGGTAGAGTTGTTGAAGAAGAAGCTTTCCATTTTTTAGCATCTTGTGATAATTCTTTAAAACTTTTATCATATCCTGCTTTTTGCAATATTGATTTAGCTTTCTGCTCTAAATTGTTTTTAATTTCTAAATCGCTTTTACCTAAGAAATCAGATTTATTTTGTTCTTTATATTTATTTAACTCTTTTTGAACTTCAAGAAATAATTGTCGGGAGTCGTCTATAGATTTGTTGTTATTTTCGATTCTTTTGTCTGCTAATTTGCCACTATAACCAAAAGACACTGTATCAAGTAATCTTTCTTGCATACCGCCAACGAATTTAGTAAATCTTTGTTTAATTAGTTTAGAAGCTCCATTGTTGTTAAGATCGTTGCTAATTGCCCTTGTCAAATCTTCTACACTAATGCCACCCGCTATGCTAGCACCCAAGGTGGCAGCGAAATTAATAAAATGTTTCATAGCATAAACTAATATCAAAAAATAGAGTATGTGAAATAAAGATGGAATATAATCTCCATTCTCGCCATCGTTTACTTGCCAAAATTTAAAAAACACAATATCTGAAAAAGGTATTCCGCTTCCTAAACTACCACTAGGTATTTTTAAAATAGAATTCCAACATACTTTATAACCCAAAATCATTTTTAAAATATAAACAATCATAATATTAAAAAAAGCAACTGTGATAATAATAAAAATTTGTTGAAAACCGTAGCCAAGAATAACAGAAAACCAGTTATCGAGCATTTTTTTAGTAGTTTTAAAAAATAAGCACAACAAAAATAATGGTAACAAATTAATTAATAATAGCATAATTATTTTTGCCAGTAAAAACATTAAAATAGCATTAGCAGTGGCGAATAGATATATATAAAAACCATAGTAAATAATAAAAACATAAATAAAACCATAGCTATAACTAAAAAAGATAGCCATAACTTTAAAATGATTTTTTTGATTAAAAAGCATAGTTATCACATCAACAGATTGATAGAAATAAGTTGATATTTTGGCTTTTTCAAAACCTGCAATATTAGCAACCACTCTTGCTGAATCTTCAGGAGAAAAAATAGTTAATGTTTTATAAGAAATTTCATTAAATCCTGATATTAAAGGACCTGCAAAAAATCGATGATAAAATTGCCATGAATCTGTTTGAAATAATGAAAAAACAAAAGCAATTTTTAAAGTCATGCCAACTAGAGCTTGGTGATCTAACTTGCTTAAGCCCATTAAATACATTATGGCAAAAATAGATAACATCAAATATGCCGAAACAGTAACTAATGTTTTAAGTTGTTTGTTGGTTGCCAAATAATCAAATATATTATAGTTTGTTTTATAGTGATTAATAGATTCAGATTTATCTTCACTGTTAGGTGCAGATTTATCTTCTTGATAAGATTCATTAAAATTAAAAAATTTTCTTAATGATAATATTTCTACTATTTCATCTAGTCTTTCCGTTACTGCTAGCTGGGCTTTTTTAGCTGGATTAGTAACTTTTACCGTTACCTCATATTTACCAGTATTGTTGTTGTAGGCTTCGTTACCTTTTGTTATTTCAGATTGATTATCGCTGTAAACAGCATTTGGATAAAGAGTAGAAGAAAAGGGGTATTGTTTTTGTAGATCAGGGTCATCAATTTGAAAGGCAAGCCTTAAACTCATATCTCTTTGTAGTTGCTTAGCCTCCCATTCTTCTAATTTTGTTGCATCAAAAGGTCTGGCAAAAGATGTATGGCAATAAAAATTTCTATCATAATTATAGCAAGTTGGCTCATTTTTATCGCTTGGTATTGTTGATAACAATGGTCTGTTTGCTGTGGCATTAACCATAAATTTTAATGCAGAATCTGTATTAAACATATAAGCAGAACGATTTGTGATGTTGCTATTATCATAAACATCAATGGTTTTAGATAGAATATTAACACTTCCAATTTGATGTGTAATTGGAGGGGAAACGGAATTTTCGACGGTTTCTTCTGCAAAAAAATCGTTGCTTGTTAGGGCTGTAGGCATTGTAGATGATGGCGGATTAATAGCATTATAAGTTTTAGTAATATGTTCTGCAATATTTGAAGTCGGTATGAAATAATTCTCGCATTTAGGTATATAATTTTCTTGATATTTTGGTTTATATATTCGATCTGTTTGCGGATCTGGATAAGCACTACCTATATCTTCTTGACATAAAATAACTTTTAACATTTGACCGTTTTGATAGGTTTGAGTTTGGTTAAAAGTGATTGTTGTGCTGATAGAATTTTGATCGAAAGTTCTAAAATTGTTATTATTAACAAAAAGCATCTTCATTTTTGTAGCATTGCTGTGACTAGAAGTAAATGATGGTAGATTGCTTAATTGACCTTCTTCATTAACTACTATGCTATTTTTATTGCTATAATCAAGATTTCCAAAAGGCTGATCAGAAGAAAGTGTGGTAGCGGGAGAAATTGATCTTGCTTTTTTGCCATTATTTAAAATTGCTTGATAATTATAATAATAATCATTATCTCCTGTTAAATTTGGCAAATTTTCTATATTGCCAGTGTAATCAGTAAGATCATAGCATGCATCACTGTTTTTATTTAAATACGAAAAAGCAGCAATATTATTGTCTGCTAATCGCAATTTAGTGAGGCAAGGGCAAGTGCTAGAGCAAGATGCAGTAGACCATATTGGCTTTTTGTCGATATCTGTTTTTAATATTTCAAAGTTTGATATTGATGTTGTAGCACATTGTGTTGTATCGATGCCACTTAAAACAATTTCCTGATTATTTGAACATTTAGTTTGTAATGTGTTGCAATTAGTGTTTGTGCAACAATATTTCGTAAAAATTATATTATTATTGTTATTATAAAATGGTAATGTTTTACATAATTCTTGATTAGAAAAAAGAATTTCGGAGGCTTTTTTTAATGTAGTGCCATCAAGAGCATCTGTTAAATAACTATTGCCGTTTTTACAGACTTCTGCAACATTTGGCATGCAAATTTTAACTACTGATATACAAAAATCGTCACGAGGATCTTTTATTTTATATAAATAATTATTTGGTGCTGATGATGGTGGTCCAGTTAAAATTCCTTTGAATTGGCAAATTTCAATATAATCGCTACATTTAGGGTTTGATTTTATGATTTTATGCTCTCCTTTACATAAAACTGCTGGTCTTGGGATTGTTTTAATTTCAATGTTTCCACAATTTTGCATTTCTTTGTAATTAAATAATAATTTTTGTCCTTTTCTTACAAAGAGCGAGTTATTAGCGGGTGTAAAACTAGTTGTTGAAATAACAATGTTTTTAAAAGGATCGTTTGTTGGCTTGTATTCAAAATACTCTCCATCAACATACTCGATAGTGTTTGATCCTATTGTGTTAGATTGAGATGCTGCTTTGACATTTAAATATTTTTGATAATTAACTACAAAATAAATTGGTAAAGCAGATAAAAGAAGCAAAGAAGCAAATATTATTAACAATGAACTTTTGATTTTGTTGAGCATTATAAAAGTAAAAATTTATGTTTTGTCAAAATTTAGTTAGTTTTTTTAAAAAGTCAAAAAGATTTTTTTTTCTTGCTAAAAATAGCAAAAAATAGCAGAAAATAACATTTTACTTGCAAAAAATAATTATTAAAGTTGTATTTTAAATTGATATAAACATTGTATCTTAAATTATATATTTCATTTATTTGTCAATTTTGGTATGAATTTTAGCTCTTTTTAGGCTCAAAATAGCTAAATTTCTTGCTTAAAACTAGCAAAAAATTGCAACAAATTTCAGATGCAACAGTTTCATAAACAAAATATTTTTTATTATTATGTGCGGAATTATTGGAATTGCTGGCAACAAAAATGCTTGTCAAATTGTGGTTGACGGTTTAAAAAAACTCGAATATCGTGGTTATGATTCTGCAGGTCTGGCAACATTTCAAAATCAGAAAATTGTAGCTTTAAAACACGAAGGAAAAATTGCCAATTTGCAACATTTACTTAATTTACAGCCACTAAATAGCAATGTTGCTATAGGTCATACTCGTTGGGCAACTCATGGTAAGCCAAGCAACGAAAATGCCCATCCGCACCAAGGTAAGTTTTGTGCTGTGGTTCATAATGGTATTATCGAAAATTTTGCCGAATTAAAACAGCAATTAACCGAAGATGGAATTAAATTTTATAGTCAAACTGACACCGAAGTTTTGCCTCATTTATTTGAAAAATATTTTTTGCAATATCAAAAAGATTTAAAAAAAACAATATCCGCTCTTAAAAACAATATTGTTGGCACTTATGCTTTAGCAATTGTTTTGCTTGACAATCCAAACATTATCATTTTTGCTAAACAAGCCTCTCCATTGGTTATCGGAAAAGGTATCGATGAAAATTTTATCGCCTCCGACTATTATGGTATTGCCAATCATACTAATCAAATAATCACAATAGAAGATGGTGATTTTGGTTATATTTCTGCCCAAGAAATTATTGTTTTCAATCAAGAAAATCAACTCATCACAAGAGAATTTAAAACTTTTGCTAAAATCACAGATTCGTTTCATAAAAATGGTTTTGAACATTTTATGCTAAAAGAAATTTATGAACAACCGAAAGTTTTAGAAGAAACCATAGAAACTTATCTCGATTTAAATAATTATTCTTTTAATCTGCCAAACTTTCCCTTCGATTGTCTTGCTATCGACAAAATCACAATTGTTGCTTGTGGCACTTCTTATTATGCAGGGCTAATTGGCAAACACTTGCTTGAAACTTTTGTCAATATTAATGTTGAAGTTGATATTGCTTCTGAATTTCGTTACAGACAGCCTCATTTTAGCAACAATAATCTGATAATCTTTATTTCCCAATCAGGAGAAACTGCAGACACTTTAGCATCTCTAAAATATGCTTTACAACATCAACAAAAAACAATGGCAATTGTTAATGTTTCACATAGTAATATTGCAATGTTAGCAGATTGCATGTTAAGAACAGTTGCCGGTCCTGAAATTGGAGTTGCTTCAACCAAAGCCTACACTGCTCAAATTGCAGTTTTAACGATTTTTGCCATTTATTTAGCTTTTTACCGCAAAAATATTTCCGTTATTCAAAAAAAACAATTGATATCCGAATTAATTGCTTGTGTTATCAAATCTCAAGAAATTTTACAAAACATTAATATTCAAAATATTGCACAAAAACTAACAAAATGTCAAAATATTATCTATACTGGACGATTAATCTCGCATATTACCGCTCTTGAATCTGCATTAAAATTTCGTGAACTTACTTATATCAATGCCTACGGAATTGCTTGTGGTGAATTAAAACATGGTACTATTGCCATAATTGACAATAATGTTTATTCTATTGCCATTGCTTGCGATAATTTACAAAGCAATATTTTTGATAAAACTCTATCTAACTTGCAAGAAATTAAAGCTCGAGGTGGCAAAATAATTGTTCTTACTAATCATCATAAAATCCAACATGTTACTGATATTAGCTCTGATATTATAACCATTCCTGCGACTGATGGCTTTATTCAAGAGGCCATTTTGCCAATTATTCCAATGCAGATATTAGCTTATCAAGTGGCATTGCTAAAAGGAAATGACATTGATCAGCCACGAAATTTAGCAAAATCGGTTACGGTTGAATAAAAATATGGGTCTAGAAAATTTTAGAGAGTATTTTCTTTCGATTTCTTTTTAAATTTTTTTGTAAGTAAATAGGGGAATGTTTTACATACTTGTTTTGTTATAGGTTTTATTTAGAAAAATTATAGCTTTAGTAGATATGAAAATCAACTAAAATTGTTTAGGGTCAAATATTTTATATCATTTCTACTAATTAATGGAAATGTTGTTATACCATTTCTTCTGGCTTAACCCATTCATCAAACTGCTCTGCGGTAAGCAAACTTAGGGCGAGTGCAGCTTGTTTTAGAGTGGTGCCTTCGGCATGAGCTTTTTTGGCAATTTTAGCTGCATTATCGTAGCCAATATAAGGGTTTAAGGCAGTAACTAGCATTAAAGATTGTTCTAAAAGCTGTGTTATTCTGGCTTCGTTTGCTACAATACCAACCAAACAGTTATCAATAAAACTATTAATACCATCAGAAAGCAAGTTTATTGAATCGATAACATTTTTAATAATCATTGGTCTAAACACATTAAGCTCAAAATGCCCCTGCATGGCACCTGTGGTGATTGCCACATTGTTGCCAATCACTTGGCAAGCGAGCATTGTTAAAGCTTCGCATTGAGTGGGGTTGACTTTACCTGGCATAATTGATGAGCCCGGTTCATTTTCGGGCAGAGAAATTTCGCCAAAGCCCGATCGTGGGCCAGAAGCTAAAAACCTGATGTCGTTGGCAATTTTCATTAAAGCAACTGCGGTGGTATTAAGTGAGCCAGAAAACTGCACTAATTCATCGTTGCAAGCCAAAGCAAAAAACTTGTTTTTGTTGCTATAAAAAGCACCAGCATAGTTTAAGCCAAGTGAGGCAAGGTTAGAATCTTTAACTTGCCAAGTGCCTTCGGCAAAAGTTGTGCGGCATAAATTGAGGTTTAACAAGGCTTGATGCAGATTTTTTAAACCTGAAACTTCGGTAATAGTTTCGGCAAATTTTTGGGCAAAATCAGGATGGCAATTAAGACCAGTGCCAACCGCCGTGCCACCTTGTGCCAAATGCACCACATAAGACATAGCCTGCGCAACAAAAACCGCAGCAGTTTGCACTTGCACTTTATAGGCAGAAAATTCTTGCCCTAAAGTTATAGGTGTGGCATCTTGAGTGTGAGTTCGACCAATTTTAACAATTTTGGCAAATTGCTCTTCTTTTTTGGCAAGTTCATTAGCAAATCGCACCAAAGTTGGCAAGAGTTTTTGATAAGTGTTAAGCACGCTTGCTACATTCATGGCGGTTGGAAAAGTATCGTTGGAGCTTTGCCCTAAATTAACATGATCGTTAGGATGCACTGGGCTTTTACCACCTTTGATGCCGTTGATTTTTTCGTTGGCAACTGAAGCAATAACTTCGTTGACATTCATATTTGTTTGAGTGCCAGATCCAGTTTGCCACACCACTAGCGGAAAATGATTTTCGTAAAACCAATCAAATTTAGCTAAAATAGTATCGACCGCATCAATTATTTTGTTAGCTAAATCGGGAGAAAATTTTTTAAATTCAATAGAAGTGGGATCAGATGACATTAGCTCTTTATTAGTAATGGCGGCCGCTTTTTTGATGAGTAACATTGCATAAATAACTTCTTTGGGCATTTTATGGCCAGCATTGTTGTTGCAAATTGGAAAATTTTGTACACTTCTTTGAGTTTGAGCGGCATAATAAGCATTTTCTGGCACAGAAATATTGCCAAAAGAATCGGATTCAATTCGATAAGACATAAAACTAATAAAATGTTTATAAATAGTTGTTGTTAAAATTTTATTAGCACAAATTGCAAATAACAAGTATTATTTTTTTAAAAAATCATAAAGTTTGAAATGATATAAGTTGTTTTTATTTCTTTCTTTATCTGCCGCTAACTTATAAATATAATGGACCTGCACATTGTAAATCTGATAAACCTCTTGCTTGTGTAGATGAATTGGGAACGATGTCATAATGATCTTTTATTTCTTGAAGATGTTCTTGATATGCTTTATGCAATTTTTCATAATCAATCTCAATCCAATAGTTTGGCAAAAGATTATTTAATGGAGGAGATAAAAGAGGATTGTCGAGATTATTTTTTGTGCTACATTGCTTTATTTTAGCTGTTTCTGGATTGTTATTTAACAATTCCATTGCTTCGTTTAAATATTTTTGTTGTTTTTGTAATATTATAAGGTGAAATTTTTCATCTTCTTTTGTTTTGTAAAAATTAAAATCAGAATATTTAAAAATAAATGGATTTATCTTTATTGCCTCTAAAATAAATTCTTTATCTTTTTTAAAACCAGAATGTTGCAAAGCTTTTTCATTTTGTTTTATCGCAGCTAACACAAGATCTTTATCTGTTCTTAATTCTTCGCAAGCATATTGCAAAGCCATGCCATTTTTACTTACTGCAGCTAACACAAGATCTTTATCTTTTCTTAATTCTTCGCAAGCATATTGCAAAGCCATGCCATTTTTACTTACTGCAGCTAACACAAGATCTTTATCTATACATATTGAATAATTGGCATGTTGCAAAGCCATGCCATTTATATTTATCGCTTTTAAAATAAAATCTGTATCTTTTTTTAATGAATGACTGGCATATTTTAAAGCCATGTAATTTTGCTCTATCGCTACTAACATAAAATCTTTATCTGTTTTTAATGAATTCGAAGCATATTTTAAAGCATCGAAATTTATCTTTGCTAGTTTTAAAATAAATTGTTTATTGTTTGTTAATGACTCAGGAGCATGTTGTAAAGCATTAGAATCTTTTTTAATTGCCTCTAATATAACTGTTTTGCTTCTTTTAAATCTTTCGGGAGCAAATATTAATAAGCTATGAATTTCATTTTGTTTGGCTTTCGTAATTTTTTCGATAAATTGTTTTTCTGTTGTAAATGGTAAATATTTTAGTAACCAATTAGGTATTATCATAAATTGAAAATTAAGAGTTTAGGGAATTTTAGAAAATATTTTCTTTCGATTATTTTCGAAAATTTTAGATAAATTTTGTTTTTTTATTATTAAATCTAAACTCATTTTCTTTGTAAATTTATGGGCAAGATAAATTTTTCATCGATTAATTAGGTTAAATTTTGCTAATCTTTTCTTTGATAACTGTCAAAAAGATTTTAGACCAATAATTTGATTAATATGAGTAAAGCCTTGCTGCTTTATTTTAGCACTTAATTGGGCTTTTATTTTTTCAACCAAACCAAAGCCTTCATAAATAAAAGCCGAATAAATCTGCACTAAAGATGCCCCGTAAGACATTTTTTCATAAACATCTTCTGCCGAAAAAATGCCGCCAACACCAATTAATTTTATTTTTCCTTCGGTAAGTTGATAAAAATTCTTTAATACTTGATTAGATTTTTGCCATAAAGGTTTGCCACTTAAACCACCGCTTTCATGGGCAAAACGATTATTTAAAACAAAATTACGATCAATTGTGGTATTGCTAATTATTATTGCTTTAATCCAAGAGTGTTGCAAGATAAGCGAAGCAAGTTGTTGTTGTTGCAAAAAATCAAGATCAGGAGCGATTTTTAAAAATATCGGCACAGATTTTTGATGCAATTGCTCTAATTTATAATAAGCAACATCTAGATAGGACAAAAAAATTGATAAATTTTCTTGACTTTGCAATTGGCGTAAATTGGCAGTATTAGGAGAAGAAATATTGATGGTAATATAAGAACAGTGTTGATAAAATTTTTCTAATAATAAAATATAATCAGAAGCATCATTGTTGCTAGTTTTGTTTTTACCAATATTTACTCCTAAAATTTTTTGAGAATTTTGATGTTTTTTATTGGCAAGATGAATATTTTTTAAGATTTTCTCCGCTCCTAAATTGTTAAAACCAAAACGATTAATAATTGCTTTATCTTCTGTTAAACGAAATAATCTAGGTTTATCATTGCCTGTTTGTGGTTTTGGGGTTATGGTGCCAACTTCTAAAAAACCAAAGCCAAAACCATTAAGGGCAGTAATTGCTTCGGCATTTTTATCGAATCCAGCAGATAAGCCAATAGGATTATCAAAATGACAACCAAATAAATTTTGTTGCAAGTTGCTGTAACTTTTGTTTATGCTGCACAAATTACTAAATTTAGGGGCAAAACTGAAAGTTTTGATTGCTAAATTATGAGCTAATTCT
>JBILTH010000072.1:0-5569 GCA_044371635.1 Rickettsiales bacterium | reverse complement strand
AAAAAATTACAAATTTTAAAAAAGGTTTCTCCTTAATCGAAATATCTATTGTTTTGCTAATTATTGGCATCTTGATTTCTGGCATCTTAGTGGGGCAAGATATGATTTTAGATGCAAAAATAAGGTCGGCTCAAAACCTAACAAAAACTTCTCCTGTTAATAAAATACCCGATCTAACTTTATGGCTCGATGTTAATGCCGAAAAATCTTTAATAACTACTGCAACCGCAGATAGATGTTTTTTAAAATACATTAACTATCAAGATTTATTGGGTAACGAAACAATTTGTGCTTGGCGCGATATTAATTCTCAAAGATCTTTAGGTGCCAATTCATCAGATAAAATAGCATTAAGCATCAACACAACTCATCCTCTTACTGCAATGCCAACTTATGTTGTTAATGGCATTGGCGGTCTACCTTCTTTATTTTTTGATGGTGATGATTATTTAATTTCTAGTATACCGCAAGAAACTAGTGTAGTTAACACTCTACTTAATATCGATCTATTGAATTTATTGAGTTCAAATGAGGTTTCTTTTTTTATTGTGCAACAATTTGAAGGAGTTTCTTCTGGAACATCAAATACAGCTACTTTATTTCATCATTCTTCGGGAGATTTTTCAATTCAAAACAATCATAAAGTATCTATAAGTGCATCAAATACATTTGGTCCTAAAGTAATTTTTGTTTCTGGAACTGATTCGGTTTTAACCACTGTAAAACCAACTTTTCTTATGACTACACCACAAATCATTTCTTTTATTCGAGAAAATGGTTCTGCAAAATTATATGTTAATTCTGCAGCACAAATCATAACCAACAACACACCAAATACATCTCTTAATAATTCTTCCTCACCAATATCTGTAGGGGCAACTATTACCACCTCAACTTCAACCTCAACCACTGGCACTGGGACAGCTGCGGTAACAACAACAACAACAACGGCAACAGCAACTGCTAACACATATTTTAAAGGAAAAATATCTGAAATTATTGTTTTTAACCGTAAAATATCAGAAAGAGAAAGGGTTCAGGTAGAAAATTATTTATTACAAAAATATAAAATCAAAAAAACTTAACTAAAATTGTCTAATAAAGTTTCAGTAAAAGTTTATTATAACTGCAAAAATTGGGTTAATTTATTGGCAAAATATTGTTTTTTACCAAAAAATACTATTTTTATCTCCGATAAAAAAATTTGGCAAAATTGTCAAAAAATTTTACCAATAAATTTTCTCAATAATTTTGCCGAAGTTTTTTTGCTCAACAAACCGCAAGCAAACGAAAAATATTTACAACAAATAATTTTAGCAAGCAAAAAATATCAAAATATTGTAGCTTTAGGCAGTGGCACCATCAACGATTTATGTAAATTAGTTTCGCAGCAACAACAAAAACAATATATCATTATTGCCTCCGCTCCTTCAATGAATGGTTATTTATCTCAAAATGCCTCTATTACTATTAAACAACATAAAAAAACTATTTTAGCTACTCTACCATTGGCTTTAATTGTTAACACTAAAATTTTACAATCTGCACCACCAAGATTAATCAAAGCAGGAATCGGTGATGCAATGTGTTTTTATAACTGTTGGTTTGATTGGTGGCTTGCTAATCAAATTTTTGATACAAAATTTTTAGCAAAACCTTTTTCGATACTTCAAAAATTGATGCAAGAATTTTGCCAAAATTATCGGCAATATCAACTCACTAGCCCAGAGTTACTAACCTTGTTAATGAAAATTCTAATAACTTCTGGCAAAGGAATGACTATCGCCCTTGGATCATACCCTGCAAGCCAAGGAGAGCATTTATTGGCTCATTGTTTAACTATCAAATATGGTAAAAAATTTCATTCAATACTTCATGGAGAATTAATAGCTTTTACAACATTTAGCACCGCTAAAATACAAAAAAATTTACTTGATAAAATTATGCAAAATGATTTTTCTTGGCTTATTTTGCAAAATAATTGGCAAAAATCTGTGCAGAATTATTTTTCTCAACATGTTTATAAAGCCTGTTTGCAAGAGTTTGCTGTTAAAACTAAAATTTTAGAACATCCAAAAAAATTATCGGCAAAAAAAATCAATAACATACAAAAAAAACTCAGTAAAATTCATTTTTCTCCTGCTAAAATTGATCAAATTTTTACCCATTTTCATATCAAATATCAACCTCAAGATTTACCAATATCAAACACAGAATATCAACAAGCAATGCAATTTGCCAAATATTTGCGAAATCGCATCACTTGTCTTGATTTTATTTAACTTCCAAGATTATATTTCCACTTTATAATTGACATTATACCAAATCTCATTTATAATTTGTAAATATAGCAAAATATTTTTTGCTTTTTTTTAAAATAAAACTTACTTGACTAGGTAATTATTTTTATTTAAAATGAAGTTTATCTATTTATTATGCCAATTTCTATTTAAAAATTAAAATTCGGCATCAAGATCATTAAAAAATTTAATTATCTAGCAATTAAGAAAAATATGCTTACTAACAATAAAATAGCCATTTTTGACACCACTCTGCGCGACGGCGAACAAGCTGCTGGTGCTACCATGAATATTGAAGAAAAAATTTTGATTGCTAAATCCTTAGAATCTCTAGGAGTTGATGTTATTGAGGCAGGCTTTCCTGCTTCTTCTGTTGGCGATTTTATTTGTGTCGAAAGAATTGCTAAAATAATAAAAAACTCCATTATTTGCGGTTTGTGTCGAGCGAAAGAATCTGAAATTTCCACCACCATTAATGCCATTAAATTTGCTCCAATGCATCGCATTCACACTTTTATTGCAACCTCACCTATACATATGCAATATAAGCTCAAAATGCAACCAACAGAGGTTTTGCAATTAATTGCCTCTTCTGTAAAATTTGCTAAAAATAATGCAGAGCAAGTAGAATGGTCAGCAGAAGATGCCACAAGATCAAATCTCGATTTTTTATTTAAAGCAATAGAAACTGCAATAAACAACGGTGCCAATGTTATTAATTTACCAGATACAGTTGGTTATACAACTCCACAACAATATTTTGAGCTCATTTCATCAGTAAAAAACAATGTAGTAAATATTGACAAAGCCATAATTTCTGTGCATTGCCATGATGATTTAGGTTTAGCTACCGCCAATTCTTTAGCAGGTGTTATGGCAGGGGCAAAACAAATAGAATGTACCATAAATGGCATTGGCGAACGAGCGGGCAACACTGCTCTTGAAGAGGTTGTTATGGCAATAAAAACTCGAGCCGATTTTTATCAAGCAATCACAAACATTGAAACCACACAAATTTCGCGTATCTCAAAACTAATATCCAACATCACTGGTTTTTCCGTGCCACCAAATAAATCAATTGTTGGCTCCAATGCTTTTGCACATGAAAGCGGCATACATCAAGACGGCATGCTAAAAAATAAGGCAACATACGAAATTATTAGCCCAGAAAGTGTTGGAGTAGAAAAAACTTTATTAAAATTAGGCAAACTATCTGGTAGAGCAGCTTTTAAAGATCGATTAAAATATTTAGGATACGATATTTCAGAAGAACTTTTAAATCAAGCATTTACAAACTTTAAAAATCTTGCCGACAAAAAAAAAGAAGTCTCTGATGCTGATTTAATTTCTTTAATTGACAACTCTATTATTCATAAAAATTCTTCTTATCAATTGCTCGATTTATTAGTAAATTGTGGCAACAATAAAAATGCAGAAGTTTTTTTAAAAATAAAAGTTGACACTAATATAAAACAAGTTAATTTTATATCAAAAGACGGTCCTGTTGATGCTATTTTTTCTGCCATAAATCAGTTAATTTCGCATCAAGCAACTCTTGAATTATACCAAGTTCAAGCTGTGACTGCTGGCACCGATGCCCAAGCTAGTGTTTTGGTGCGTCTTTGTCAAAATGGTAGAATTTTTTCGGCTAATGGTGCAAGCACTGATGTTTTGGTTGCTTCTGCTTTAGCCTATCTTAATTGTCTTGAAAAACTTAAAAATTTCTAGGAGAAAATTTAATGTCTATATTTTCTAGCTTATTGCCAAAAATGTCTTTTGTTTCAAAAGATGTAGCAATAGATCTTGGCACAGCAAACACATTAGTTTATGTTGCAGGTCAAGGTGTTGTTTTAAATGAACCTTCTGTGGTTGCAATTTTAAATGAACCAGGTGGAGTAATGATTCCTTGTGCATTTGGTAATACTGCAAAAATGATGCTTGGCAGAACCCCTGCTAAAATTGAGGCAATACGTCCGTTAAAAGATGGTGTTATAGCAGATTTTAAAATTGCAGCCGAAATGATTAAACACTTCATAAGAGAAGTTAATCAAACCAAAAGTTGGCTAGGGCCTCGTGTGGTTATTTGTGTTCCTTCTGGATCAACTCCTGTCGAAAGAAGAGCGATACAAGAAGCGGCAGAAGGTGCAGGTGCTAACGAAGTTTATCTAATAGAAGAGCCTATGGCAGCAGCTATTGGTGCTAATCTACCAGTAACCGAACCAACTGGCTCTATGATTGTCGATATTGGTGGTGGCACTACCGAGGTTGGCATTTTATCTTTGGGTGGTATTGTATATTCTCGATCTGTGCGAGTTGGTGGCGATAAAATGGATGAAGCAATAATTTCTTACATACGTCGATATCAAAATCTCTTGATAGGCGAATCTACAGCCGAAAGAATTAAAAAAAATATTGGTGCTGCATGCAGACCAGAAAACGGAGATGGAGCAACAATCGAAGTTAAAGGGCGAGATCTCTCTAATGGCATTCCTAGAGAAATGATTCTTACCGAAAAACAAATTGCCGAAAGTCTAATGGAAACAGTCGAACAAATTGTCGATGCTATAAAAGTTGCTCTCGAATGTACTCCTCCCGAACTTTCTTCTGATATCGTTGAAAGAGGAATTGTGCTTTCTGGTGGTGGTGCTTTATTAAAAAATCTAGATCATGTTGTAAGGCAAGCAACAGGTTTGCCAGTTTTTGTCGCAGAAGATCCTTTACTTTGTGTTGTTAATGGCTGTGGCAAAGTTTTAGAAAATATGAAAATGTTTAGAGCAACATTATTTCGTCAAGATTCTTAAATAAATGAACAATTATGTAAATTATAATGTCAAAAAATCAAATTTGGCATTAAAACATAGTTTTGGTTTAATTTTTAAAAAAATCGAAACTATGTTTTTTATAATTTTATCATTAATATTGGTTATTACAAGCAAAGTTCAACCAAGTTTTAATGCTAGAATTTCTAATACAATAGTCAATGTTTCTGCTCCTATTTCTGCTTCTATTTCGTGGCCTTTTAACACTATCATTTCTCTTATAACTAGCTTTAATGAATTAGTAAAAGCAAAAGAAGAAAATAAATTATTAAAAAAACAATTAGATGAATTAGATCAATACTATCTCAATTCTCTTGCAATATATGAAGAAAACAAAGAATTGCGCAATGCTTTAAATTTTGTTAAACCACGATTACAAAACTATCAAATGGCAGAAGTTTTAGGTTTTTCACAATCAGTTTTTAGCAATAGCCTCATCATTAACACTGA
>JBILTH010000071.1:0-5587 GCA_044371635.1 Rickettsiales bacterium | reverse complement strand
GAAAATCTTGAAGATAAAATTTATGAGTTTATCAAAAATTTAACAAAAGATGTTGTGATAAATATTTGTTCTGATAGTCAATTAGAAAATTAAATGAGTATAATTAGATAAAATTCTAGGATTCAGAAGTATCAAAAATTATTTTTTTAATAAGCTTTTTTAAAATTTTATTTCAAAAATATTTTTTTTTAATGTGTTTTTAATTAGCAAGAATTTATGATAAAATTTGCCAAGCCTGTTTGGTTAAAAGCCTGCCTCTTGGAGTTTTTTCAATAAAACCTTGTTGAATTAAATATGGCTCAATACTATCTTCGACACTATCTTTTTCTTCGCTTATAGCAGAAGCTATGGTTTCAAGCCCAACTGGTCCTCCAGCATAATTTTTTGCAATAAAATTGAGATATCTTTTATCTGAAGCATCGAGCCCATAAGAATCTATTTCAAGACATTGCAAGCCATATTGAGCGGTTTTTAAATCTATGATTTTTTGCTGTTGATGACTTGCAAAATCTCGCACTCTTTTTAATAATCGAATAGCAATTCTAGGTGTGCCTCGAGATCGTTTAGCAATTTCAAAGCCTGCATCACTATTGATATTGATATGTAACAGATCGGAATCTTTTAAAACAATTTGTTGCAATTCTTCTGGACTATAAAAATTTATACGTAGCGGTATGCCAAAACGATCTTTTAATGGTTTAGCTACGGCTCCAATTCGAGTTGTTGCCCCCACTAAAGTAAATTTTGGCAAATCAATTTTGATGGCTCTAGCAGAAGGCCCATCGCCAATCATGATGTCAAGTTTAAAATCTTCCATAGCAGAATATAACACCTCTTCTACCACTTTATTTAGCCTGTGTATTTCGTCAATAAAAAGCACATCAGAAAATTGTAAGTTAGTTAAAATCGCTGCCAAATCACCACATTTCGCAAGAACTGGTCCAGAAGTGCTTTTAAAACCAACTCCCATTTCGGTAGCAACAATTTGAGCAAGGGTTGTTTTTCCAAGACCAGGAGGACCATAAAACAAAGTATGATCTAATATATCTTGACGATTTTTAGCAGATTGCAAAAAAATCGCTAGATTATCTTTTAGTTTTTGTTGCCCTAAAAAATCTTTCAAATAACAAGGCCTGATGCTTATTTCTGTTTTATCTTGTTCTTGTTTTATTGGATTAAGATTTAAATTTTTACTCATGAATAAAGAATGTAGCCCAAATTACGCATGGTTTGTAGATGATAAGGTTTTTTTGGTTGTTGCTCAATTTTTTTGCGTAGTCGAGTAATGTTAACATCGATACTTTTTTGATCGATACCAAGTTGTTGCGAAAGAAATTGTCGGTTAATTGGCTTACCTATATTTTCGCTGAAAATTTTTAAAGTTTTCGCTTCAATTTCGGTAAGATGTAAAAATTGTTCTTGTTTTTTTAATCGTAATTGCTGTAAATCAAAACTAAATTCGCCAAATTGCACAATATTTTGTTGGACATTTTGTTTTGCAGATATTGATTTTATAGAATTGTTGAATCTTTTAAAAATATTGTTGATTCTTAATAGCAATTCTTTTGGTTCAAATGGTTTTGGCAAATAGTCGTCTGCTCCCGCTTCTAACCCTGTTATTCTGTCTTCTTGATCTTGACGCGCTGTAAGAATGATGATGGGAGTTTGCAGAGTTTTTCTGATTTCGCAGGTAAATTCAAAACCAGTTTGTTGTGGCAACATTACATCAACAATTAATAAATCAAAGGTTTCTGTAGCAAGCATTAATTTAGCTTCTTGAGTATCTTTTGCCAAGCCTACCACAAATTGATTTTCGCTTAAAAATTTACCAAGCAGATTACGTAAGCGAGTATCGTCATCAATAACTAAAATTTTTTTTGACATAAAATCACAAATTGTTTTTAACAATATTATCAATTTTCTTTAATTTTTCTAATAAAGCAAATAAATTATCAAGTTTTAACATGCAAGGCCCATCAGATGGAGCATTATCTGGATCTTGATGTGTTTCTATAAACAAACCCGCAACACCAACCGCAACCGCCGCTTTTGCCAAAACCTCAACAAATTCTCTTTGTCCACCGCTAGAGCCACCAAGCCCACCTGGTTGTTGCACCGAATGAGTGGCATCAAAAACCACAGGGCACCCTGTTTTTGCCATAATTGGCAAGCTACGAAAATCTGCAACTAAATTATTGTAGCCAAAGCTTGCCCCTCTTTCGGTAAGAATAAGTTTTTTATGATTGAAATGTAAAAATTTTTCAACAATATTATAGGTATCTTGCGGGGCTAAAAACTGACCTTTTTTCACATTGATGATTTTGCCAGTTTGGGCAGCTGTAGCTAGCAAATCAGTTTGACGGCATAAAAAAGCAGGAATCTGCAAAATATCAACTTCTTGATGCTTGGCTAAAATTTTACACTGTTCTTCGTTATGAATATCGGTTAAAATTGGACAGTTAATTTTTTCTTTTATTTTAGTAAAAATTGGCAGAGTTTTTTCTAGCCCCAAGCCTCTTTTACCGCTAATGCTAGAACGATTAGCTTTATCAAAAGAAGATTTATAAATAAAATTAATGTTTAAACTATAACAAATATTGGCAATATTAGTTGCCATAAATAAAGAGTGCTCTAGGCTTTCTGTTTGGCAAGGTCCCGCAATTAGCACAAATGGTAAATTGTTGCCAATAGAAAAATTACCAATCTCAAAATTGCCCATACTTAGTTGATTGTTTTGATTATAAATCATTATATGAAAAAATAAAATTGAAAAAATGATTTTAAGAATTTACAATATTATCTCTAATATTTCAAATTATTTTTTTACAATGTTTGCTAAACCTTTTTCTTTTCTTGTTATTTTAATTGTTGCTAGCATAAATTTGCTAGTATTTACCTGCCCCTTTTTATGTTTAGGAGCTTTGCTAATTGGCGGTTTTGCCAATTTTTTACTAGCAAGCAAAATTATATTACCAATTTTTTTATTGCTGTTTTTTATTTTACTAAATTTATATTTTATTTGCGACTATTTTTTTGGAATTTAACCAACCGAATTTACAACTCTTTATTAATAATTCAAACAATGTTAAAATATATAGTTTTGCCAGCATAACTCAAAAAGCCATCATTATTAACAAGGGCTTAATTGATAACTATATTTTATCTTGTCAAGATGCTAAAATGTTTTTAACCACTTTACGTAGCTTGCTTGCCAAAGAAACTAGTTTTTTAGCTAATCGTGATTTTTTTATTATGATTTTAGTTTATGCCAACAAAAGCATTATCAAAAAAATTACTAAAATTTATCTTTTTTTACTAGTGCTGGTGGCAAAAGCCTTTTATTTTTTGTGTGGCAAATCAAACAAAATTCTTGATATTACCTTTTTTTGTCATCAAATTTTGTTAAAAATTAGTTTATTTTTTCAACAAACGATAGTGTTTATATATAGTTTTTTACAATATTTTTGTTTAAATAGCGGTGAAAATCGTTGCTATAAGCAAGCTAGCCTAGCTTTTGGTGGCAATAATATGGTGCTAGCTTTATCTTTTTTGCCAAAAACTACACAACTTTTCAGCAACAGCTATCACAATATTGCTAAAAGCATGAAAAAACTTAATAACATCAAAAGTATAGAAGAGAAAATTATTGTTTCTGCAACTACTCATTTGGCACATTTATTGATTTTGTTTAGTGTTATCACTATTTTTATTCAACTTTTTTATTGGGCAGAATTAAATATTTTAGTTTATAATTTTATCATTCAGCATCAGAATTTATATCATAAACTTTCTGTTTTATGGAAATTACTCAAAAAAATATATTAATTTTCTGCTAGCTTTTTTGTTGCTTTTTGTAAAATTTTACAAAAACTATCTTTTTATAAAAACATATGAAACCCTTTATCAAGTGGGCAGGTGGTAAAAATTTTGTGCTTGCTTCGTTGCAAAATTTTTTTCCAAGCAAACAAAATAATTTTAATTATGCCGAGCCATTTTTGGGCGGTGGAGCAATGTTTTTTTATTTAGCAAATAATTTTAATTTGCAAAAAATTGTTTTAAATGATGTTTCTCCTAAACTAATTGCCACTTATTTGGCAGTGCAAAAATATTGTAAGCAACTCGTTGTGTTGTTAAATAACCTACAACAACAATATTGGCAAAGCAATCAAGAACAGCAAAAAGCCTTGTTTTATCAATGGCGAGAAGCTTTTAACAATATTAGTTTTTCTTGCCCGCTTTCACTTAATAAATCAACCATTCTAGAAGTATCTAGTTTGTTTATCGCTCTCAACAAAACCTGCTTTAATGGCTTGTTTCGCACCAACAAACAAAATGCTTTTAACTCGCCTTTTGGTTATCATTTAAAACCAACAATTATCGATGAGTACAACTTACAAAAATGCTCACAAGCCTTGCAAAAAGCCTCTATTACTTGTCAAGATTTTAGCGAAACTTTAAACAATTTAACAGATAATTTTTTTATTTATCTCGATCCACCCTACAAGCCCATTAGCAAAACATCGAGTTTTAACAGTTATTTTGGCGATTTTAACGACCAATCTCAGCAAAAATTAGCTTTATTATTGCAACAAATTAGCCACCAACACCATATTTTGCTTTCTAACTCTGATGATGGCACCGATTTTTTTACTAATCTTTACAGCGATTTTTTTATCAACAAAATTGCAGTTGCCAGAAGTATTAACAGCAAAGGCAAGGCAAGAGGCAAGATATCTGAACTGGTTATTTCTAATTACAACAATTTTTTACAAAATTTGCTAGTTTAAAAATAACTAAATTAGTTGTAAAATTCATAAATTTTCTGCTAGCTTTTTTTGTTGACCGCTATAAAATTTTCAAAACACCAATTTTATCATCACCAAAAACCAAAAAATATGCAAGAAAATTTATTTGCTAGCTTTAATAATCTACCAAATTCTAACAAAACCTTAAACTATGAATAATTATCAAATTAAATTTTTAAAATACGAAAAACTTTATAATTTGTGTTATAATATAGTTTTAACTTGGCAGAAATCGGTAAAAGCAAAAGATGTCGATTTATATCGTAATGTAATTGATCCTTTTTCTGCGATATTTGATGCTTCTTTTCATAATATTTCTCTAACAGAATGGTTGCAATTTGAAAAAATCAGACAAATTCAAAAAACATTTCAAAATGAGATAGGTTCTTTTCATCAAAAATTATTAGGAAGTATTGAGGGGTGGGAAAACTTAGAAACAGGAGGGGTTGTTGATGTTATAAATAAAGAAAGAAAAATAATAGCAAAGTAAAAAATAAATTCAATACAACTAAAGGAAATCATAAAATAGCTATTTATGATGATCTTAATAATTTATTAGAAAATAAATATTATGGTTATAGCGCATATTATGTTTCTATTATTTCAAAAAAAATAATTAACAAGCCATTTACACCTTCTGATAATAAAACAAAAGAAAAAAGATTGCAAAATCTCAATATAATAGAAATAGACGGCAACTCTTTCTATGAAATAGTTACAGGCGATAGAAATGCAATATATCAAATATATCAAGTAATACCCGCTATATTATCTGATATTTT
>JBILTH010000070.1:0-5593 GCA_044371635.1 Rickettsiales bacterium | reverse complement strand
TATCGATCCAAGTGTCAAGAGAGGCTTCATCTTTTAATTTATCTCCTAAACCAAAATCGCTAACAGAAGATTCGTACCAAGAAGCCAAAGATTTAATTCTAACAATATGAGAATTAGTAGTTAAATTTTTTGCAGTTGATGCTTTAGCAAGAATATAAAGATCTTTTCCTTTTATAATACCAACAAGCAAAACACCAATAATGAGCATTACTATTGATATTTCAACAATAGAAAATGCCCCCTTAAAAAATTTGTTTTTAGAAGGATTTTTCATATATAATTTAAAATTAAATATTGATTAAAAAATTATCAGATATTTTAAACACAAGTTTATATAAATCAAGTATTTTTATTGGCAAAAAGTTTATTTATTTCTTCTTGCACAATTTTTTCAACCAAAGAACTTAAATTAGTATTTAACCAATCTATAAGTTTAGGTTCAAGCATTGATTGTATTAGTTTAGATATATTTTCATCTGAAATTATATTATTAGCAATTTCTATAGCTTCTTTTGTTTGATTTAATTTTGCTAAAGTTTGCTTTACTTCATTGATTGTTTGTTCATTAAGATTTGATTTATTGTTGTTCATAATTTCTGCCGTAATATTTGAGATTAAATTAGAAGAAGAAGTACTAATATTTGTTTCCATAGTGCTTTGTAAGATATTTGGATTGTTTGTATTAATATCTTGATTATTTTGTAAAACTTGCGATTCTAGTAAGTTAAAAGAAATATCATTTTTTACTGGTTTTGATTGTAAATTTTCAATATTTTGCAATTCATCTTTTATTTCTGATGATTTAGTATTATGACCAACATTTTGCAATAAGGTATCAATATAATCTTTATTTTTTTTAGTTGCAGATAAAAGATTAAGATTTGAATCTTCTATATCTTCATCAATATTTATATCTGCTGTATCAATAAAATCTTCATCAAAATTTTTTACAGGATCTACTTCAAAATCGATAGTGTAATGATTACTTTGTTTTGTTGTTATATTATTAATGTCGCTTAATAATTTTTCTTGCACCTGTTGTTTTTTTTCTTCCTTGGAAACATAATGAAATATTAAATCATCGTAATCATCATCTTCTTCTGCTACAGACTCTTCTTCTGCTACAGACTCTTCTTCTGCTACAGACTCTTCTTCTGCTACAGACTCTTCTTCTGCTACAGACTCTTCTTCTGCTACAGACTCTTCTTCTGCTACAGAATCTTCTTCTGCTACAGAATCTTCTTCTGCTACAGAATCTTCTTCTGCTACAGAATCTTCTTCTGCTACAGACTCTTCTTCTGCTACAGACTCTTCTTCTATATGTTCTTCGGCAAAGTTTTTGTTTTGTTGATTTGTTTGTAAATCGAAATTGCTAATTATAATATTTTGTTGCGAATTAGTTTCTGCTTGTTTTTCTTGTGCTAAAATATTTTTAATTTCATCAAGATAATTGTTTGTATTTTCAGGAATCGCAACAGATTGAGATATATTTTTTTCTACCACATTTTGTTGTTTATCTGATTGCATTAAAGATGTTTCATTAATTTTTGCTTCGGAATCTTTTCCTTCGATTTTAATAATTTTTTGCTTAATCTTTTCTAGCAAATTGCGAAGTTTAGGATTATCAGAAGACATAAAAAATTTAATTAATATTTATAAACCATAATCTTTTACCAAAATTTCGGCAATTTGAACAGCATTAAGTGCTGCTCCTTTTTTAAGATTATCTCCCACGATCCACATTGATAAACCATGTTTTAAAGATTTATCTTGACGAATTCTTGAAACATAAACAGGATCTTGACTTGAAACTTCAATAGGGGTAATGAATTGCATTTGTTCTGGCTTATCAACCACCAAAATACCTTCAGATTCATCAAGTAATTCACGTGCTTGATTTGCGGTTATTGGCTTTTCAAACTCAATATTCACAGCTTCGGAATGGCAATTAAAAACAGGAACACGCACACAAGTTGCTTCAACTAAAATATTGGCATTAAGTATTTTTTGTGTTTCTACTTTCATTTTCCACTCTTCTTTAGTGACACCATCTTCCATAAAAACATCAATTTGTGGAATAACATTAAAAGCTATTCTTTTGCTAAATTTTTGTGGCGGTAAACTATGATTTTCGTATATTTTTTTTGTTGCTTGATATAATTCATCCATCGCTTCTTTACCCGCCCCTGAAACAGCTTGATAAGTTGCAACAACCACTCTTTTAATTTTAGCAAAATCATGCAAAGGCTTCAAAACAACTAACATTTGAATAGTGGAACAATTTGGATTAGCAATAATATTTTTTTTTCTGTAAAGACCTATATCTTGCGGATTAACTTCTGGCACAATTAAAGGAATGTCTGGATCCATGCGAAAATGCGAAGTGTTATCAACAACTACACAACCTGCTTTAGCAGCTTTTGGAGCATATTCGGCAGAAACTTTGCCACCTGGCGAAAATAAGGCAATAGATGTGCCTAAAAAATTATAATCTACTAAAGATTGAACACTTAGAGTTTTGTTGCCATAAGAAACTTGCTTACCAACCGAACCAACAGAAGCAAGAGCAACAACTTCAGTTGCAGGAAAATTTCTTTCTGCTAATAAATTTAAAATTTCTCGCCCAACATTGCCAGTTGCTCCAACTACAGCTATTTTTCTTGACATAATTTAAAATACATTGTTTACATAAAAATACCAAACAAGAAAATTTTAATTATAAAAATTGCAAATATCAATGTTTTTTTATAATTTTTACAGTAAAATATTTTTTTTTCGTCAATTAAAAAAATAAACTATGACAAAATTTTTTATTATCGCTGGTGAATCTTCTGGCGATTTATTGGGAAGTGAGTTAATTAAAGAAATAAATATTCAATATCCATCAGCTATTTTTCTTGGGGTCGGAGGTAAATTAATGCAAGAACAAGGTTTAACTAGTATTTTTCCAATTACCGACTTAATGGTTATGGGATTTGTCGAAGTTGTACCACACTTATTTAAAATATTAACAAGAATTAACCAAACTATATTAGCAATTAAAAATAACCGTCCCGATTATTTAATAACAATAGATTCTCCCGATTTTTGCTTTCGAGTGGTAAAAAAAATCGCTAACAACAAAAATTTTTCATCAATAAAAAAAATTCATCTTGTCGCCCCTTCTGTATGGGCTTACCGACCAAATAGGGCGAAAAAAATTGCTAAAATTTATGATCTATTATTTACCCTTCTACCATTTGAGCCACCATATTTTGCTAAATATAATTTAAAAACAGTTTTTATCGGCCATCCACTTCTAGAAAAAATACCTAGTAAAGAACAAATTTTACAGAATAATTTACAATTTAGACAAAAATATAATATTTCTCCTTGTCAAACAGTTTTGCTTACCACTCCTGGTAGCAGAATGGCAGAAGTGAAATATTTATTTCCTGTTTTTATCGAAGTAATCAATCGCATTCAACAACAAGTAAATGATTTAGTGATTATTTTGCCAATAACAGAAAAAACTCAAACAATTGTATCAGCAATGGCGAAAAAAATTAAAGCAAGATATATCTTTATCAATCATACACAAAAAGATTTAGCTTTTTCTGCTAGCAACTATGCTGTGACAAAATCTGGAACCAATACTTTAGAAATTGCCCTACACCAAATACCTATGATAATTGCTTATAAAACCAATTTTATTTCGTATTTAATTATCAAAAGTTTGGCAAAAGTAAAATTTGCTAATTTAATAAATTTGTTGCAAAATAAAGAAATTCTGCCAGAATTATTACAAAACAATTGCAAGGCAGATAAAATATATGATGCCTTAAACAATTTGATAAGCAATCATTGTATTGCCAAACAACAAATAAATGATTGCATCATTTCTTTACAAATGTTAAAAAATCAACATAGCCCAATGAAAATAGCGGTCGAAAACATTAAAAATTTATAAATCAATGTTAAAGTGCACTATACAAACATTATTTCTTATCTTATGTTTATTTTTTGTAAATTACAAAACTAATTTAACACTCTTTTCTTCTGCTTTTGCCTATAATCTAGAGCTAGAAAATAACTGCTCAGCAAATAATTCTTATTTAATTTTTGATGCTAAATCACAGCAAGTTTTATTACAAAAAAATGCCAATACCATTATATATCCCGCCTCTCTAACAAAAGTCATGACCGCTTATTTAGTTTTTGATGCCATCAAAAATAAAAAATTAAGATGGAATCAAAAAATCACAATTTCTCATAAGGCTCATAAAATATCCTTGGTAAATAAAGTCAACACCCTTAATTTACAACCACAACAAACAATTTCAGTGCTAGAGGCAACACAAGCAATGCTAGTTCGCTCCTACAATGAAACTGCGGTAGCTTTAGCAGAAGCCGTTGCTAAAGATGAGCAAAAATTTGCCGACGAAATGAATAAAAAAGCCCAAGAACTAGGCATGACTAACACTTTTTTCGTTAATTCTTCTGGCTTACATGATAACAAACAATATAGCACCGCTCACGATCTGGCTAAATTGGCTTTTGCCGTGAAGAGAGATTTTTCTGAATTTTATCATTTATTTAGTTTAAAAGAATTTCAAATCAAAAATACTAAAACCGTTATCAAAAATATTAACAAAAAAAAGAAAAGAAAAGAAAAAATAGTTGAGCATCGTAAATATTATTCTCATAACGAATTTTTATTAAACTACGAAGGAGCAGAAGGCATGAAAACTGGCTATACCAAAGCTTCTGGATTCAATCTTATTGCGGTCGCTAATCAAAATAATCAACAATTATTTGGCATTTTAATTGGTTGCGAAAGTAGTAAAAAAAGAACCAAATTAATGAAAATGCTTTTTGATATTGGTTTTTATATTGCATCCAACGATTAATACTATGTTACTAGATTCAACAGAAAATAAACAAAGAATTTTGACAGAAGCCTTAATTATTGCCCATAATCAAGGCTTTAGTCAAGAAACTCTACTGTTAGCTTGCAATAATATTCGAATCGATACTAAATATTTAGATCTTATTTTTCCTAATGGCATTGAAGATTTATTAAAATTTATGCAAGAACAACAAATGCTAACATTAAATAAAATAGCTAATGAAAATCTGCTTTTTCATAATTTAAAAATTAGTGAAAAAATTAGTTTTTTATTAGAACAATATTTTTCATTTCAAATCAATCAACCAATAATTGTAAAAAATATTTGGCAATATTTTAGTAAAAATCTAAATTTAAATAAGCAAAACATTAACAAAAAAATATTATTAATATCAATACTATCTAATATTGCCGATAGTTTTTGGAAAATAATTAAAGATCAATCAACCGATCTTAACTATTATAGCAAAAGAGCAACATTATGTTTAATTATCATTAAAATTGCTAAAGTTTTTGCTGGCGAAACTAGTAATACTGATAACACAAAAAAAGAAATAATAAAACAAATATCAAATATTGTGCTTTTTGCAAAATATAAATATCGTACTAGACAACAAATAAACAACATCTCTCAAATTTTACAAAACACTGTAAAAGAAGTTGTTTTTGATGAAAATAATCAATTGAAATCACCAAAAGAAATCA
>JBILTH010000114.1:0-3737 GCA_044371635.1 Rickettsiales bacterium | reverse complement strand
ATTTAGATCTATCTATGAAAATAGGTATGGATAGAAGTAATATTAAAAACATTGTTTCTGGCATGAGTGTTAACTTTAAAACTATTCTTGAGGTTAATGGTGTTGGTTATAAAACAGCGATTGACAAATCTACTCTTATTCTAACTCTTGGTTATAGCCATGATATTTTTTATGTTTTACCAAAAGGAATATGGATAACTCTTGAAAAACCAAATCTTATCATCATTTCTGGTGATGATAAGATTTTGGTTGGTCAAGTAGCTTCCGAAATTATCTCTTTTAGATCTCCAGAGCCATACAAAGGAAAGGGAATAAAGAAATTCGGTAAGTCTATTTTACGAAAAGAAGGTAAGAAAAAATAAACAATTATATAAATATGATTAATAATTATCAAAGAAGAAAATTTAGAGTTAGAAATAATCTAATTATCAATAACAAATCTGGTCGCCCACGTATTGTTGTCGCTAGAAAAAATAAAAATATCTATGCCCAATTACTCGATCTTTCTGGTAATGTTATAACTTCTTGCTCTACTCTTGTTATAAAAGATCCTAGTTGTAAAACTGGTATGGAAAAAGCAAAACTTGTTGGCAAAAAATTTGCTGAGCATTGTTTAGAAAAAGGTTTTAATGCTGTTGTCTTTGACAAAGGGGCATATGTCTATAATGGGCGTATTAAGGCTTTGGCAGAGTCTTGTCGCGAACATGGTCTGAAATTTTAATTTAATAAATACAAGATGACAAAGCAAAATAATCAAGAAATTACAGAAATTTTAATATCTGTGAATAGAGTATCCAAAACCGTAAAAGGAGGCAGAAATATGTCTTTTTCTGCTTTGGTGGTCGTTGGAGATAAAAATGGTAAAGTTGGTTTTGGAAAAGGAAATGCAACAGAGGTAACTGATGCTAAAAATAAAGCATATGAAGTTGCCAAAAAATCCATGATTAAAATATCTCTTAAAGAAGGCAGAACAATACATCATGATATTTTTGCAAGATACTGTTCTGCAAAAGTCTATTTAAGATCTGCTTCAGCGGGAACTGGTGTTATTGCTGGCGGTCCCATGAGAGCAATATTTGAATGTGCAGGCATAAATGATGTTGTTGCTAAATCAGTGGGAACTTCCAATCCATATAATATGGTTGCTGCTACTTTTTCAGCTCTTAAATCTTTAACATCTCCAAAACTTATTGCGGAAAAAAGATCTAAGGATATTTCTGAAATTATTAAAAGAAGAAATTTGGCACTAGGAAATAAAGACAAAAAAAATGATTAAAATCTTATGAAAGAATATTTAAACAAAAAACTTGAAATCACTCAAATAAAAAGTGGTTTAAAACTAAATGATAAGCAAAAATCTAGTGTTATTGGTCTTGGTCTACGAGGTATAGGCTCAAAAATCAATATTATTATAGATCCTTGCAAACTTGGTATGATAAAAAAAATTTATCATATTATTAAAATTGTTAAATTATAAAATATGTCTATAACATTACAACATCTTCCAAAAATCAAAAGACAAGACAAAATAAGGGTCGGTCGTGGCATAGGATCTGGAAAAGGAAAAACTTCAGGTAGAGGTGTGAAGGGTCAAAAAGCTAGAACAGGTCATCATTCTGTAAAGGGTTTTGAGGGCGGTCAAACTCCAGTTCATATGAGATTACCTAAAAAAGGATTTGTCAATACTACTGCAAAAAAAGTTGAAGCTGTTAATTTTTCTAGAATATTTGCTTTGCTAAATAATGGAAAAATATCGTCAGAGCAAAATATAACTAAACAGTGTTTAAAAGATATAGGTCTAATTAAATCTGTTAAATCAATAGTAAAATTAATTATGGGAGTCGATAATTCTAGCCCAGATATATCTGTTAAAATATTGGTAGATAAATACTCTCAAAATTCTAAGAAATATTCGTAGTTACTATGAATGACATTAAGAATAAAAATATAGAATTGTCACAAAGAATACTATTTACCATTTTTATATTATTGATATATAAGTTTGGTACTTTTATACCTATACCTGGTATAAATAGCGAAGTAATAGCTCAGTTTTTTAAATCTGAATCTAATTTATTTGGTATGGTAAATATGTTTTCAGGGGGTGCTCTAGAAAGAATGAGTATTTTTGCTCTTAATATAATGCCGTATATAACTGCATCTATAGTGATGCAGTTATTAACCTCCATGCATAAAGGTCTTGAATCTTTAAAAAAAGATGGAGAAAGGGGTAGGGCAAAAATAAATCAATATACTAGATATCTTACTATTATTTTAGCAACTTTGCAGGCATTGGGTGTTTATCAGGCTCTTTCTTCTAATAATGTAAATGCTTTTATTTCTGATTCTGATATTTTTTTTTGGACAACTTTGGTTAGTTTGGTAGGTGGAACTATTATTTTAATGTGGTTTGGTGAAAAAATAACAACTTCTGGTATTGGTAACGGAATTTCTTTAATTATTTTTATAGGGATAGTTTCTTCTTTGCCAGATACTGTAGTTCAAATGCTTGATCTTTCAAAGAAGGGTGTGTATAGCAAATTTTATATAATTTTATTTTTTTTATTTTTTATTGTTGCTGTTATGTTTGTTTGCTTTTTTGAGAAAACTCAAAAAAAAATCAAGATACAATATCCAAATTCGGCTATGTTAAGATCTTCTGGTAATCAAGATCATTCATTTTTACCTTTAAAAATAAATATTTCTGGTGTTATCCCTCCTATATTTGCTAGTTCTGTATTGACGTTTCCTGTTGCTATTATGCAGATCGTAGGAATAGAGAATCAATTTCTTGCCTCTTTGTTGCAAAGAGGTGGGGTTGTTTACATGATATTTTTTTCTATGCTAATAATATTTTTTTCATATTTTTATTCCTCTATTGTTTTTAATTCTCAAGAAGTTGCGACTAATTTAAAAAAAAGTAACTGTTTTATTTTTGGTATTAGGCCAGGATTAGCTACATCTGATTATTTAGACAATATAATTTCTAAACTTACAGCATTGGGATCCTTATATTTAATTATTATTTGCATTGTACCAGAATTGGTCGTTAGTGTTACTCATATACCTTTATATATAGGTGGAACAGGTGTTTTAATTATGGTTAATGTTGCAATTGATCTAATATCTCAAATGCAATCTTATAATTTATCTAATAAATATAATTCTGGAAATCTAAGAAAAAGAAAATTAAAAATCAGGGTATGAACAATATTTTATTTCTTGGCCCTCCTGGTTCTGGCAAAGGAACGCAAGCTCAAATGTTGGCAGAATATTTAAATATTCCAACTTTATCTAGTGGAAATATATTAAGACACGAGGTAGATTGCGGAACTGAATTAGGAAAAGAAATACAATTATATATTCAAAAAGGAGATTTAGTTCCAGATGAAATAATTTTCGTATTGATTAAAAATTTTTTAATTCAAAATTCTGCAAATGGTTTTATTCTTGATGGTTTTCCAAGAAATATAACTCAGGCTCATATTTTAGAAAATGTACTATTGATGATTGGAAAATCTATCAATAAAGTGTTTAATTTTCAAGTTCCTGATGATATTTTAATAAAAAGAATATTGGGACGTTATTCTTGTAAAAAATGTGGATCTATATATAATATTTATTTTCGACCTACATCTACTGTTGGAGTATGTGATAAATGTGGCTCTGATAGTCTAGAAAACAGGAAAGATGATAATGAACATGTTATAAAAAATAGATTATTTGTTTATAATCAA
>JBILTH010000115.1:0-3737 GCA_044371635.1 Rickettsiales bacterium | reverse complement strand
AAATTAAAGGATTGTTAGTTTCTGCTTTTTTCATTGATTGAATAATTCGTCCTGGCATTGAGCCAATATAGGTTTTGCGATGACCTCGAATTTCTGATTCGTCTTTCACTCCACCCAATGAAATTTTTACATATTTGCGATTCACACTTTCGGCAATAGATTTTGCCAATGAAGTTTTGCCAACACCAGGGGCACCAACTAAACACAAAATAGGACCTTTGTTGTTGTTAGTTTTTAACTGCACGGCAATAAATTCGAGTATTCTTTCTTTTACTTTTTCTAGACCGTAATGATGATTATCAAGAATTTTTTTGGCTTTAATAAGATCGTTAGTAAGTTTTGAAAATTTTTGCCAAGGTAAAGATATAACGAGATCGAGATAATTTCGAATTACTGTGGATTCAGAAGAATAAGAACTCATTTTTTCAAGTTTAGAAAATTCGTGCAGACATTTTTTCTTGGCATCTTTTGGTAATTTACTGATTTTATTTTTTATTTCTTGCATTTCAATGTCTTCGTCTTGACCTAGTTCTTTTTTTATGTTTTTAATTTGCTCAGAAAGATAGATTTCTTTTTGATGTTTAGTGAATTTTTCTTGTATTTTTTTTGAAATTTTTTCTTCTGTTCTGCCAATTTCTATTTCGGTTTTGAGAATTTGCAAAACTTTATAAAGTTGTTTTTCGATGTTTTTTTCACCTAATATTGCTTGCTTTTCTGCTAATGAACAATTAAGGAATGGAGCTATAATATAGCATATCTCTTCGGTAGATTTGGTTTTAGCGATGCCAATTAGCATTTCGGCAGTTACTTTTTTATTGAATTGCGAATATTGAGCGAAGCTTTCTATCAAGCCTTTCATTAAAGCTAATGTGCTAGTTTTGTTGATTTTTAAGCTTGAGTCAGAGGTTTCTGGAGAAATTTCGGCAATAAAACTTTCATTATCTTCAATTACATTGCTTAATCTTGCTTTTTTAATGCCTTTGATGATTACTTTTAAAGTACCATCTGGTGTTTTGATGGTTTCAATGATAGAGCAAATTGTACCATATAAATAGAGGTTATTATTAGTAAATTCATCGGTATCTGGATTTATTTGAGCAACCACAAAAATTGACTTTTTCTGATTTTGAGCATAATTAATAGAGCTAATAGATTTTTCTCTACCAACTAAAATGGTAGTAATCATTTGCGGAAACATTATAACATCTCGCAAAGGTAGGGTATAGAATTTATCGACCAATTCTGGTGAATTTGATATAGAATCGTTTGACATAAAATTATAAAAAATATTTAAAATAACATAGTAATATTTTAACTATCATAATTGTTGCTTTCAAGTGATATTATGAATATTTATTGCAAAAAAAATTTTGTTAAATATTAAGTTTGAAGTATTTAACAACCAATGATAATTGCATTTTCTTGTTGATTAATTTTTGCCCCAGCTTCTTTTGCTAATAAAAAAAATGATTCAATATTATTTGAATTTTGTGAAGAATAATGAATTTCTTCAATTCTAGCAGAGGCTAAATAGGCTATTTCTAGAGTTTGACAACCATAGCAACGAAGCTGTTGATAGTTTTCTGGCAATAAATCTAGATTATTGCAAGCCAATAAAACATCAGAAACAGAACGTTTTGAAATTCGGATTCTGCGATTATTTAAATAAGCTCCAAAGCCTTTTTCGGCATAAAAAACTTCGTTACCTATGGTTTTTACAATTGCTACAGCGATTGTTTCAAGTTGTTTATTTTTATTTTTATATCTTAATGCAACAGAAGTGGTAAAATCGCCATTAGCTCTAGCTAAATTTGCTAAACCATCAATAGATTTAACAATTAAAGAATATTCAGCATCAGGATTGACAATTACTTGATTTTTTTCATCAAGAAATAAATTAAAATCTGGGCGAAATTTTTGAAATTCACTCAATAAAATTGTCTTTACTTTTTCTTGACAAGAAATAGCGAATTTATTTGCAGAAACTGGGTTAGATTGTAAATTTTCTAATTCAACAAAATCTCGAGAAATATGTTTGCAGGCTTTTTCTATGGCTTTTAAAATGATATTTAAATTTGCACTATATCGCATATGGTTTAATTAAAAAATTGATTTTAGCAAAAAACTATTGTAATATAATAAAATCAAGATTGCAAATTAATTTTTTTTATCAAATGACCAATTCTTTAATGTGGTTTACAGGCTATCTCACTGCTGATTTACGTCTGCAAGATAATCCAGCTTTTATCAAGGCTTGTCAACATCAACAAATTTTGCCTATTTATATTTTTACACCACCGCAAAACGGCAGAAAGCTAGGTGAAGCAAGTTTAGTGTGGTTGCATCATAGTTTGCAATCTTTAAATAAAAGCTTAAATAATAAGTTAAATTTTTATTGTGGCGAGCCAAGTGAAATAATATTACAACTCATAAAACAACATAAAATAACAGCAATTTACTATAATCAATCTCCACAAGTGCAACAACAAGAACAACAAAATTTAGTCGCAAGGCAAATAAAAGATTATTGTCAAGTAAATTATGAAACCGATGCTTATCTTTTATGGAATCCCAGCAAAATTTTAAATAAAAAACAAGAATATTATAAAGTGTTTAGTCATTTTTATCGTTTGGGTTGCTTATCTCAATGTAAGCCACGCTTACCTTTATTTCATAATTTTTATGATAACTATGTGGTTGATAAAAATTCGCTTTCATTAAATCAATTATCTCTTTTGCCTCAAAAAAACTGGCATCACAACACTATTAATTATTGGCAAATAGGCGAGCAAGAGGCTTGGAAAAAAATGGTAAATTTTGTTAAAAATGGTTTAAAAAACTATAAAGAAGGGCGCAATTTGCCTTCGTCTCCGCAATTTGTTTCTGCCCTTTCTCCTCATTTACATTTTGGCGAAATATCTGTGCAGCAAATATGGCATTTTGCTTGTCAAAATCATCAAAACGACGATAATTTGCAATGTTTCTTAAGCGAATTAGCTTGGAGAGAATTTTCTTATTATTTACTTCATTATTTTCCTTGTTTGCCAACAAGTAATTTTCAAGCCAAGTTTGATAATTTTGCTTGGCAAAATGATTTATCTCAATTAAAGCAATGGCAACAAGGAAAAACTGGTTTTCCTATTGTTGATGCGGCGATGAGGCAATTGTGGCAAACTGGTTATATGCATAATCGTCTTCGAATGATTGTTGGTTCTTTTTTAGTAAAAAATCTACTGATCGATTGGCGGTATGGCGAAGAATGGTTTTGGCAATGTTTGTTTGATGCTGATTTAGCTAGTAATGTAGCAAGTTGGCAGTGGGTGGCAGGCAGTGGGGCAGATGCGGCACCATATTTTAGAATTTTTAATCCTATTTTGCAGAGTGAAAAATTTAAAACAGCAGATTTTATCAAAAAATTTGTTCCAGAATTAGCTAAATTAAATGATCAAGATCTTTTTGCACCTTGGCTCGCTAGTGCAGAATCTTTACAAAAAGCTAATGTTAAACTTGGTTTTAATTATCCAAAACCAATGATAGATCTAGATTTATCAAGAAAAAAAGCTTTACAAAATTTTATTGCCATCAAATAAACATGTTATACTAATTTAGTTTTCTAATTGATCATTAATATTATGTAATAAATAATTCTAATTCAGTGTATTTGTTAACTTCTATTGATCTTAATTTATGAACAAAATTATTGAATTGAAAGAAGTATTAATTAACAGTGCTAAATA
>JBILTH010000069.1:0-5724 GCA_044371635.1 Rickettsiales bacterium | reverse complement strand
TTGGCAATTCTGTTGCTGTGCCACTAATCAAGAGAATTGCAAAACAAATCAAACTAGCGATGTTGCCAAAAAATTATGACTAAAATTATTTTTAAAAAAAGAAAAGAAAAGATTATTGAATATTTAGCGGAGCAAGTGGCAGATAAAACAACATGGTCTACTATTTCAGGTTTCTTAAACATTTCCAAAGACAATGAATCTAAATATGAATCTAAATATCGTGCATTGGCGGAAAAAAAATATTGGCCAGTGGCTAGCAAACAGCAATTTGCAACTATAGTATTAACAGATATTAATGAAAAAGGACAAATTGACAACATAATTAAAAAACTTTTCGATCCTTTTGATTACATAAATAATGACGAAACTTTATACGACAAAATTGAATATTTTAATAAACTTTTGTTATTCGAAAATCTTGAAATAACAAGAACAGAAACCGAAATTTTTATTAAACATTTACACCAAATCAATACAAAAATATTAAATTTAACATCTTATAACAATGAGGCAATTCAGCAAGTTTTAACAAGTTGCGAAGAGAACATAGATAATCAACTAGATAAACCAGATGATAAACAAAATTTTGAGCCTGCGATATTAGGAGCAAAAAGTTTAATCGAAGCTTTGCTTAACCATATTAAAGACGAACAAAAGTTACAAATTAAAGAAACAAAAAATTTGCCTGAACTTTATAAAGCGGTTGCCAAAGAATTACAGCTAAATATAGATCCAGAAAACAGCAAGGAGTGTCCTTTACACAAAATAAGACAAAATTTAATTAATTTAATTGAGGCAATAGCAGAATTGAGAAATAAACAACAATTAGCACACGGAACTGGCAAACTAAAAAAATACAAGGCAAAATATCATCATGCAATGTTGGTGGTAAATGCAACAAGAACAGTTGCTGAATTTTTTATTTCTGTATATCAAAACAAATTTAAAACAATTAATTAAATGTGGTTTTAATTAGCGGAAATAACATTAAAACACTTAACAAAAACAAAATATTATGAAAAAAATTGCTTTGATTGACGGTTATTCGTTTGTGTTTCGGGCCTATCACTCGTTGCCGGGTTTACTGAATTTGCAAAATGTGCCAGTTGGTGCCGTTTATGGTTTTATTAATATGCTAATAAAATTGCTTTCCGCCCTTGAAGTGAGCCATATTGCGGTGGTTTTTGATGCTGGGGGCAAAAACTTTCGTCATCAATTGTTTGAGCAATATAAGGCTAATCGCCCGCCTTGCCCTGCCGATTTAATTTTGCAGTTCCCGTTAATTCGTCAAGCAGTTGATGCTTTAAACTTGGTAAGTATCGAAAAAAAAGGCTACGAAGCCGACGATATCATTGCCACTTTATGCAAAAAAGCCTGTCAAGAAGATTGTGAAGTGTTAATTGTTTCTTCCGATAAAGATTTAATGCAGTTGGTGAACGAAAAAGTGCAGATGTATGATGCCATGAAAAACAAGCTAATTGGCATTGCCGAAGTTGAAGAAAAATTTGGGCTAAAACCAAATATGGTGCTTGATATTTTAGCTATAATGGGCGATTCTGCCGATAATATTCCGGGTATCAAGGGCATTGGCCCCAAAACCGCTGTAGAATTGTTAAATCAATTTGGTAGCCTTGAAAATATGCTAAACAACACAGCAGAAATTTCTTCTGCTAGAAAAAAAGAACTAGTGCTGGCGGGTGCAGAAAAAGCCTTGCTTTCAAAAAAACTTGCAAGTTTAAATAACCAAGTAGAGCTTGATTATTGCCTCAATGATTTTGCTTTGCAAAAAATAGATGCTAGCAAATTAATAGATTTTCTTACTCAACATAACTTTCGCTCTTTAATTAAGCAGGTGCAGCAACATTTTGCTTATACTCAAAAAAATAGCCAAGATATTGTGATAAACTTTGCCAATACAAGTCAAGATTATCAACATTTGCTTGATATTGCAAACAAAAATAGTTTTCTTGCCGTTTTTCATCAAGAAGAACAAGTTTTTTTCTTGCCTTTTAATGCTTGCAATTTTAATCATCCTAATATTTTAACCATTTTTAGCTATACTTTTAATGAAATATTAACAATAAAACCATTGCAAGATTTACTAAATAACAATAGTATTCGCAAAGTTTTTTTAATCAGTAAAGATTTTTTGCATTTTTATCACAAAAATTTTACTCAATATCTTGTTTTTGATGATATTTCGCTTATTTATCATTTGCTAAATCCTGCATTACACAAAATTAACCCCAATAACCAAGAAAAACTCTTGCCAATTTTGGTAGAAAAATATCTTACTAATAACATTAACGGCATAGATTTTAATATTTTATCTACTCAAAGCAATAGTCAAGAATTTGCCATTGCAACAATAGTTGCTATTTGCCAACTCTACAACATATTGCAACCGCAAATTATGGCAAATCAACTTAACAACACTTATTTTAACTACGAACTACCTTTGTTACCAGTGCTTGCCATCATTGAAAACAACGGCATCAAAATTGATCACCTTGCCCTAAACAAGCTTTCGGCAGAGTTTAAAAAACAAATTGCCGATCTATCTCTTGCTATTTACGATCTTGCTCAAACCGAGTTTAATATTGCTTCTCCGCAACAATTAGCAGAAGTTTTATATAACAAAATGCAACTCAACACCAATTTAATAAAAAACAAATCTACTTCTGCCGAAGTGCTTGCAGAAATCGATCATCCTATCGCACAATATGTGCTAGAATTTCGCAAAATCAGCAAACTAAACAACACCTATGCCGATGCATTGCCAACTCTGGTAAACCCGCAAACCAACAGAGTTCATACCACTTTTTGTAGCACCAACACTCTTACAGGCAGGCTAGCTTCTAGCAATCCTAATTTGCAAAACATCCCCAATAAAACCGCAGAAGGCAAAAAAATATATCAATGTTTTGTTGCTAAAAAAGATTGCATTTTACTTACCGCCGACTATTCGCAAATTGAGTTGCGAGTGTTAGCGCACCTTGCTAACATTGAAAGCTTAATTGATTCTTTCAAGAAAAATCTCGATATTCATTGCATAACTGCTAGTCAAATTTTTAATATCTCGCCGCAACAAGTAAGCGAAGAGCAACGAAATAAGGCAAAAGCAATTAACTTTGGCATTATTTATGGCATTAGTTCTTTTGGGTTGGCAAAACAGCTAAACATTAGCAAGCACGAAGCGGGCCAATATATTACTAGCTATTTTCAAGCTTATCAAGGCATTGAACAATACATTGCCAGCACCGTTGCTGATGCTAGTAAAAACGGCTTTGTTAAAACAATTTCGGGCAGAAAATGCTTTATTTCCGACATTAACAGCTCCGACAAAATTAAGCAAAATCAAGCAAAACGGCAAGCAATAAATGCTCCAATTCAGGGCAGTGCGGCCGATATTATTAAAAAATCAACAATTCTGATGCAAGAAAAAATTAATCAGCATAATATGGCAAGTAAAATTGTATTGCAAATACACGATGAGCTAGTGCTTGAAGTTGCCTTGCCAGAACTAGAGCAGATTAAATTATTTTTACTTGATACAATGCAAAAAACTTTTAATCTAAAAGTGCCTTTGGTTGTTAATATTGAATAGTTAATCTCAATATAATATCAAATAACATCTATAATTTCAAATAATAACTTCATCTTTTTGGCTAAAAATCTTTAACAAGCCCTATACCCTCTATTAATATATAGGCAATCGTTTTTTAAAGTTTTTATCTCAAAAATATTTTGCTATATTTTGAATTATAAACAATAAAAGATTTGGTTATAATAATATTTTAACATAACAAAAACTATGAATTTATTAGATTTAACATGTTTAAACGATATCATACTCTATCATCAACAACAATTTAACAACAAAACATTGCTAAATTGTTTAGGTAGTGGCAAGGTTTTATCAAGCCAAGAATTTTGCCAAACAGTCAATAATATTGCTTGGGGGCTAAAACAATTGCCTGCTATCCAACAAAATAATATGATTGCCATTTATTGTTATCAAGGATGGCAATGGCTAGTTTGCGATTTAGCAATTGTTTCGGCGCAACTAATTAGTGTACCTATTTTTCACAATATTAGCAGTCAAAATTTAGAATATCAATTAGAGCTAACTAAAGCACAAATTATCATCACCGATAAACCAAGTTTTGCTCGGCAACATTTTCAAAAATACACCATAATCACTATTGGTTTTACTTTTGAAAACTGTTTAAGTTTTGATGATTTAAGCCAATTAGGACAAAAACAAAATCAAGCCTATCATCAATTGCCAAAAAGCCAAGAAAATAGCCTCGCTACCATAGTTTTTACCTCTGGAACCACAAATAAACCAAAAGGAGTAATGTTAAGTCATGGCAATTTAATTAGTCAAGTTATTGATTCATCAGTGTTTTTTCCCCTTTTACCTCAACAAAAAGCACTTTCTTATTTACCTTTGGCACATATTTTTGAAAGAATGGTAATGTTTTTTTATCTTACCCAAGGAATTAGCATTTATTTTGTTGAAGATATTGCCAAAATTCCTCTCTATCTAAAACAAGTTCAACCTAATTTATTTACCAC
The DNA here is from genome assembly GCA_044371635.1 of Rickettsiales bacterium. GTDB lineage: Bacteria > Pseudomonadota > Alphaproteobacteria > Rickettsiales > UBA1997 > CAILUF01. Next base: position 1,143 of record JBILTH010000069.1, on the reverse strand, counting down.
AGTTCCTAGAATGTTAGAAAAATTTTTTAACAAAATAAAACAAAAGGCTGAAGAAAGTAATTTTCTTACCAAAATGCTATTAAAAATAGCCTTTAATAGGGCAAAACATTTTAATATATCAACAAAAACAAATTTTATTAATTCGGTTTTAGATTTATTATTATACAAAAAACTCAGGGCAATTTTTGGTGGCAAAGTGCAAATGATTATTTGTGGTGGTGCTTCTTTGCCAAGTGATATTGAAAAATTTTTGCACAGCATCGGGCTTGCAGTTTATTGTGGCTACGGGCTTACCGAAAGTTCTCCTGTTTTAGCAAGTAATTGTCCCGCTAACTATCAATTAGGCAGTGTTGGCAACAGCTTTTCTTCTGTGAAGTTGCAAATTGCCCCCGATGGAGAATTGCTTGCAAGTGGTAAAAACATTATGCTTGGATACTTTTGTCAAGAACAAGAAACCAAACAAACATTGAAAAACGGCTGGCTTTATACAGGAGATTTGGCAGAAATAAACAATGGTTTTTTAAAAATTGTAGGTCGAAAAAAAGAATTACTAAAAACTAGCAATGGCAAATATGTTGTAGCTAATTATCTGCAACAAATGTTGCAACAACAAATAACAGGGTTGCTAGGTAGTTTAATTATAGCCGAAGGCAAGCCTTTTGTGGCAGTATTGTTGTTTTTTGAGCCAGAAAGTTTGCCCAAACTACAAAAACAACTAGGCTACGAAACAAGTCAACAAAATTTTTTACAATCACAAGTTTTGTATGATTCAATAGCAAAACAAATTGCAAAAATTAATCAACAATTAGATAGTTGGCAACAAATCAAAAAATTTAGCATCATCACCAAAGCAATTTCTATTGAGAAAGGGCAAATAACCCCCTCTTATAAACTAAATACCAAAATTTTACAGCAAGATTTTGCTCTTGAAATTGCTAAATTTTATGAATAATAACAAATCTCATTTATAATTTTGAATATAATAAAATATGATGTTTAGGAATGTTAAACGTTAAACAACATGATTGTTTGAGATAAAAACTTTAAAAAAATGGGTATTATTACATAAGGCACTGTTGAATCTCGGAAAAATCAGTTTCACTAGATTATGTTAGAGTAAACTAAAATTTGTTAGATTCTTTG
>JBILTH010000099.1:0-4202 GCA_044371635.1 Rickettsiales bacterium | reverse complement strand
TATTATATTAACTAACTCTATCTGCTTGTTTTTTTTAAACATCAGAACTCTATTTAAAATATGTCTAATACTAACAATAATAACCAACTTGAACCAATCTTTTTACAAGAAGATTTTATCAAATTATTTCATGAATACGAAAACGATTCTCAACAATTAAAAGAAGGCACTGTTATTAAAGGTGTTATTGTTGCAATTAACGAAAAAACAATTGCTGTTGATATTGGGGCGAAATCGGTTGGTTTTATTGATATTGCCGAATTTAAAAGAGATGGCGAAATAGAACAGGGCGATGTTGTTGATGTTTTACTTGAAAGACTTGAAAATAAAAAAGGAGAGCTAATTATTAGTCGTGAAAATGCAAGAAGATTAAATAACTGGAATTTTTTAAAACAATGCCTAGATGACAAAACAATTATCGAAGGCAAAGTAATTGGCAGGGTAAAAGGTGGTTATGCTGTCGATCTTAATGGTATAATCTGCTTTTTACCTAGAAGTCAAGTTGACACTGTTTTACTTACCGACGATAGTTTTCTTATTAATAAAATAGAAAAACTACTAGTTTTAAAAATTGATGAAATTCGTGGCAATATTGTAGTTTCAAGAAGAGCGGTTTTAGAAAGTCAAAGAAATATTGAAAAAGATAAAGTTCTTTCTACAATTAAAGTTGGTGATGTTATTGATGGTATGATTAAAAACATAACCGATTATGGTGCTTTTATTGATTTTGGTAGTTTCGATGGTTTATTGCATCTCACAGATATTTCTTGGTGTCGCATTAAACATCCTTCCGAATTATTAAAAGTTGGTCAAGAAGTTAAAGTTCAAGTAATTAAATATGATGAAGCCACAAAAAGAGTTTCTCTTGGAATGAAACAATTACAACAAAACCCTTGGGAATCTATCTTACAAAGATATCCTGTAGGTGCTACTTTAAAAGGTAAAGTAACTAATCTTACCAATTATGGAGCTTTTGTTGAAATAGAACAAGGTATTGAAGGTTTGGTGCATGTCTCTGAAATGAGTTGGTTAAAAAATTCTAATAATCCAAATAAATTTATTGTCGCAGGTCAAGAAGTTGAAGTTATGGTTCTTGATATTAACCCACAAAATCATCGTATTTCTCTTGGCATGAAGCAATGCGAACAAAATCCTTGGCAACAATTTGCTGACAAAAACAAAGTTGGTGATATAGTTGAAGGAGTTGTAAAAAACTTTACCGAATTCGGTTTATTTATTGGTTTTGAAAGTGGTGTTGATGGCTTGGTTCATGCTTCTGATGTTTCTGCAAACGGAATAAACGAAGAAGTGCAAAAAAAATATAAAGCAGGCGAAAAAATTAAAGTTATGGTTTTGGGTAGTAACCATGAAAAAGAAAGAATTTCTCTTGGTATTCGTCAACTTGAAAACTCTAATTTCTTGTCAGAAATCTCAAAAATTAATGAAGGTTCGATAGTTTCTGCTATGATTGTTAGTATTAAAAAAGATTTCTTAGAAATTGAACTTGATTCTGGTTTAAAAGGAATAGTCAAACGTTTAGATATTTCTAATAATAAACACAATCAAAAAACCGAAACTTTTGAAGTTGGTGATCGTATCGAAGCAAAAGTTATTTTGTTTAATAAAATAACAGGTAAAATGCTTCTTTCAATTAAAGAATTAGAAAATCAAGAACAAGAAAATCATTTTTATTCTCAAGAAAAAAGTGGCTCAACACTAGCTAGCATTGCTGGTGATGTTTTAGAATCTTTAAAAGAAAACAACTAAAATAAATGCAAAACAATTTGGTCGCTTTAATTTATTTAAAAAACAAAGTTCATAAATTAAAAAATATAATCTGGTTACTCTTTTTTATTTGTATTTTTTTGTTATTTAGATCAATATTTTTTGATGGTACTGTTGCCATCGAAAGCGACCATATTGCTTCAATAAAAATTGAAGGAACAATTTTCGAAGATGATTATCGCAGTGAAATATTAAGAGAAATATCTTTAAACAACAACACAAAAGCTGTTATTGCCACTATAAACAGCCCTGGTGGTGGTATTGTTGGTAGTGAAATACTTTATAACGATTTAAAAGCTATTGCCAATAGAAAGCCTTTAGTTATTTTAATTGAATCTGTAGGAGCTTCTGGTGCTTATATGGCAAGTCTTGCTTCCGATTATATAATTGCCTACAATGGCTCTATCACTGGCTCAATTGGTGTTTTAATGGAATCTTATGAAATAACCAATCTAGCCAATAAATTAGGCATAACTTTTAATAATTATAAATCTTCTCCGCTTAAAGGTAGCCCTTCTTTATTTGAAAAAGCAACCTCTCAAGTTAATAATGTAATTTCTGATTCCATCTCTGATTCTCATCAATTTTTTTGCGATTTAGTAAAAAAAAGAAGAGGTAAAAAAATCACTACTAATGTTTGTGATGGCAAAATATTCACAGGTCGACAAGCCTTAAAATCTGGTCTAATTGATAGTGTTGGTGGCAGAGAAGAAGTGGCAAAATTTTTATTTAACAAAAAAATTGATATCGCTAAAATACCAATAAAAAAAATTGAAATAATTAAACAAGAACATAACTTTATTAAAAATTTTATCAATCAAATACCATTTTTACAAAAATTTAATACTATCAACAACAAACCGCAAATTATGGCAAATATGCCTTTTTCGGCAATAAAATAACAAAATCTTAATGCGAAAAAATAATTTTTTTATATATTTGTTAAAATGATATCTGAAAACAAAATTTTACCAGTTCATAAAAGATTTAATCTTAATTTTAGTCATGGTATTGGCTCTCATCTTTTTAATCATGATGGCAACTCTTACCTTGATTTTGGTGCTGGTATTGCTGTGAATGCTTTGGGTCATTGCCATCCAAATCTTGTTTCTGCTATCATCAATCAAGCTCAAAAATTGTGGCATGTCTCTAATATTTATAGTACCGATCAACTAAATAACTATGCTAACAACCTTGTAAATGCTAGTAGTTTTGCTGATTATGTATTTTTTTGCAATTCTGGTGCAGAAAGCATAGAGTGTGCCATAAAAATGACTAGACGTTATTTTTATGTAAAAAACTCACCACGTTATCGCATCATAACATTTACAGGTGCTTTTCATGGCAGAACAATAGCTACTATTTCTGCAGCATCTAAGCCAAAATATCTAGAAGGTTTCACTCCTGCCTTACCTGGTTTTGATAATGTTACATTTAACGATATTGAGGCAGTAAAAAATTCTATCTCCAACGAAACTGCTGGCATTTTAATTGAGCCAATTCAAGGTGAAGAAGGAATAAGAGTAGCTTCTCAAATTTTCTTACAACAATTAAGACAGTTATGCGATAAACATCAAATATTATTAATTTTTGATGAAGTGCAATGTGGCATGGGTCGAACTGGCTACCTGTTTGCCTCTAATTATTTTGGAGTTAAACCAGACATCATTTCTACCGCAAAAGGAATAGGTGGCGGCTTTCCTTTGGGAGCTTGTTTGGCAACAAAAAATGCCTCATTAGGCATGACTTATGGTGTTCATGGCACAACTTATGGCGGAAATCCTTTAGCAATGAGTGTTGCAAATGCTTTACTTAACACTATTTTAGCCGAAGGCTTTTTGCAGCAAGTAAGGCAAATATCACAAGAATTACAAGCTTTATTATTATCTTTGCAACAAAAATATCCAGCAATCATTGCAGAAGTTCGAGGTATTGGCTTAATGCTTGGTTTAAAAATAAATACTTGTTTATCAAACAATTTAGTAGTAGAAAAATTTATCGAACATAACCTATTAACCATTCCTGCAGGAGAAAATGTTATCAGAATTTTACCACCTTTAATTATCAATCGTTGTGATTTAGAAGAGTTTTATCACAAAGCAGATTCTGCTTTTAATGATATTGTATAAAATATTTTGCATTTTAAAATATGGCTCACATAATACCAATTATAATTAATAAAAAAACTTTTTCTTATCAATTTTCAACTAAATAAGTGAAACACAAATGTTTTAATTAATTAATTATTATATTGATATAAATTTTCTAGTATCATTTTATCTATTTTCATGAGATCAAAACCAAAAAATACAAACGAAGAAAAAACAAAAAAAACAACTACTACCATAGAAGAAGATGATATAGAAGTATCAGAAGGTGGTCCATCTATTGTTTCTGCTAATCGCAACAAAATCATG
>JBILTH010000068.1:0-5809 GCA_044371635.1 Rickettsiales bacterium | reverse complement strand
AGTTATGCCAAAGAATGGTAAAAACTTCACCTTACTTAGGCAACTGTTACATTCTAAATTATATTTTACTTTTTTGCTAGTTTTGAGAAGAAATTTTAGTTATTTTTATATTCATATTAAACATATCTTGTTGTTGCATTAGCACAACTGAAAAATAATATCTTGGTTGCATTAGCACAACTAAAAAATAATATCGTGTTGTTGCATTAGCACAACTGAAATAATATCGTGTTGTTGCATTAGCACAACTGAAATAATATCGTGTTGTTGCATTAGCACAACTGAAAAATAATATCTTGTTGCATTAGTACAACTAAAATAATATCGTGTTGTTGCATCCGCACAACTAAAAATAATATCTTGTTGCATTAGCACAACTGAAAATAAAATTAGGCTAAAAATAGATAAAATTTATACCAAAAATGGTAAATAAAGTAAAATATAATTTAGAATGTAACAGTTGCCTAGTAATGCCATCAGTCAATAATTACTGTATGAATGTTTTTCTTAAAAGAATTATTCGAAGAAAAATAAAAGAAGATTTGTGAGTTTATCAAAAATTTAACAAAAGATGTTGTGATGAATATTTGTTCTGATAGTCAATTAGAAAATGAAATGAATATAAGCACTTTCTACTTCTACTAGTTTTGTCACAATCTTTACATCTATAACACTTTCTACTTTTAACGATGCCACTCAGAGTGAATTTAGTGCTATTGCAATGCTTACAATTTTTCATAATCTTTGATAAAACAAGGTTAAAAAAACCTTATTTTCAACAAGTTAAATTCAAAAAGCTATACTTATGTAATAATGCCGAAATAACCATAAAAAAATTGCTTGTTTTTTATTTTACTTACTTTTAACATCTTGATATATAATTGTTAATTATAAAAATATTTTATGCAAAAATTTAACAAATTAGTTGCCTTGGGGGCTTCGTTGCCTATTCTTAATGTTGATACCGACATGATTATTCCCAAGCAATTTCTTACTACTATAAAAAGAACTGGTCTTGGAGCAAATTTATTTTACGAAATGCGCTATAATATTGATGGTAGCTTAATTGAAAATTTTGTGCTTAATCAAAAACCTTTTTCTTCTTCACAAATCTTGATTTCACGCGATAATTTTGGTTGCGGCTCAAGCAGAGAACATGCCCCTTGGGCTTTGCTTGATTTTGGCATTCGCTCAATTATCGCCCCCTCTTTTGCTGATATTTTTTTTAATAATTGTTTTAAAAATGGCATTTTGCCAATAATATTAAAAAAACTAGAAGTTGAAGATCTTTTGCTTTATGCTGAAAATAAACACAACACTTTTACCATCGATTTGGCTTTACAACAAGTTATTGCCAATAATAAAATTTATCATTTTAACATCGATTCTTTTCGTAAGAAATGCTTACTTGAAGGTTTAGACGATATTGGCTTAACTTTACAACAAGAACATCTTATTACAGAGTTTGAAAATAATAACCGTCTTGCCAAACCTTGGCTTTATTAATTTAATTTTATCACACTATGTCTATTCTTGCAGGAAAAAAAGGTTTAATAATGGGAGTTGCCAACGATCGCTCTATTGCTTGGGGTATAGCTCAAGAAGCTCACAAATATGGAGCTGATCTTGCCTTCACATTTCAAGGAGAAGCTCTTAAAAAAAGAGTTGAACCTTTAGCTTCTTCTATTGGCTCAAACATTGTTTTGCCTTGCGATGTTACCAATTCCGAATCAATTAAACAAGTTTTTGCTACACTTGAGCAAAAATGGGGTAAGCTCGATTTTTTAGTTCATGCCATAGCCTATTCTGATAAAGAAGAATTACGAGGCAGATATCTCGATACTTCTTATGCCAATTTTACCAATACCATGAATATTTCTGCTTTCTCTTTAGTAGCAGTAGCTAAAGAAGCAGAGCATTTACTAAAAAAATCCGACACTCCAAGCATTATCACACTTAGTTATTACGGTGCTGAAAAAGTTATGCCTCATTATAATGTTATGGGAGTTGCCAAAGCGGCTCTTGAAGCCAGTGTGCGATACTTGGCTATGGATATGGGTAAAGACAACATTCGTGTTAATGCTATTTCGGCAGGTCCTGTAAAAACTTTGGCCGCAAGTGGCATTGGCGATTTTAGATTAATCTTTAAATGGAACGAATATAATTCTCCACTTAGAAAAAACATTTCTCTACAAGATGTTGGAGGAGCAGCTATTTTCTTATTATCTAGTTTAGGTGGCGGTGTCACCGGTGAGGTTTTACATGTTGATGCTGGCTATCATGTTGTTGGCATGAAAGCACCTGATGCCCCAGATATTAGCATTCATAAAGACGAATAATTGTTTATGCCTTATCGCAACATTTTGTCTTATCTAAAACAAATGCCCACTATTCATCAATCTGTGTTTGTTGCAAACAATGCCACCATCACAGGTAAAGTAAATATCAGCGAACATTCTAGTATTTGGTTTGGTTGTGTGTTAAGAGGCGATGTTACTGCTATAAATATAGGTTCTCACACTAACATTCAAGATTCTTGCATTTTACATGGCACAAGACCAAATCATGCTCAAAATAAAACAGGCAAAGAAGGGGCTCCTGTTTTTATTGGCAACTATGTAACAATAGGTCATTCTGCCATCATTCATGCTTGCGAAGTGCAAGATTATGCTTTTGTTGGCATGGGTTCTATTGTTATGGATTTGGCTATTATCGAACAATATGCCATGTTGGCAGCGGGTGCGGTTCTTACTCCTGGTAAAGTTATTAAATCAAAACAAATATGGGCAGGTAATCCAGCAAAATATCTACGTGATATGACTCAAACTGAGTTAGACTATATCAAAACATCAGCACAAAACTATGTCGAATTGGCAATACAATATAAAACATCTCAATAAAACTAAATTAATTAATATGTTAGTAACTATTCTAATAAGTTGGCTAATAGGATATTTTCTTTGGCATATTTACATCGAAAAAGTTGCCAACGAAAAAATTAAAATACCACCATCTAGCAATATTTCTTATAATCAAGTTTTGCCTATCGAAATCGATACAAAACAACTCGTCGATATTGTTTTTAATGCTCAAGAAAAACCTATTTTACTTTATTTTTACACTACTTGGTGCGGTATTTGCACTAAAAATTTTGACATCATCAACACTTTGGCTCAAGAAATGCAAAACACTAATCTGCAAGTGTTGGCAATTGCTGTTGATAAACAACTTTCTGCATTAGAATTACAACAATATCACAATAAAAAAAGTCAAGATATCTATTTTAAGCCTTATATTCTCACTTCAAAATCTGGCTTCCCTGATTTTCTTAAAAAAACTAAAATAGATTTTAGAGGGGCAGTTCCCTACACGGCAATCATTGGCAAAGATGGTAAAGAAGTTTTTAATTATGTAGGCCTTAAAAGTTATGATTATGTAAAATCAAAAGTGCTAAAATATATCTATCTCAACACTCAAAAACAAAAAGATGAATAACAACATGAATCACAACATAAAAATCTTTAATACTTTTACTAACAAAGTAGAAAAACTGATCACTCATCAGCCAAATATCATAAAATTTTATGTTTGTGGTCCAACAGTTTATGATCGCCCACACCTTGGCAATGCTCGATCTATTGTTGTTTATGATTTATTTTATCGCCTATTTTTGCAATATTTTTCAAAAGTAATCTACACACGCAACATCACCGATGTAGACGACAAAATTAACAATGCTGCCAAAGAGCAAAATATCTCTATTTCGCAACTTACTAATAAAATACTAAATTTATTTTATCATGATATCAATGCTTTATATGTACTAAAACCAACATATGAACCAAAAGTAACCGATCACATACCAGAAATTATTAGCTTGATAGAAAAAATTCTCGCCAATAATCATGCCTATATAAGCCAAAATCATATTTTATTTTCGGTTGATTCTTATAAAAAATACGGGCAACTTTCAAATCGCAACATAAAGCAACTTATTTCTGGATCGCGCATTGAAGTCGAAGATTACAAAAAAAATCCTCTCGATTTTGTTTTGTGGAAGCCCGCTAGTGAAAACGATGATATATCTAGTGTTTTTGATAGTCCTTGGGGCAAAGGCAGACCGGGTTGGCATATTGAATGTTCTGCCATGAGTAGTAGATATTTAGGCGAAAACTTTGATTTACACGGTGGCGGTGCAGATTTGCAATTTCCACATCACGAAAATGAAATCGCTCAAAGTTGCTGTGCCAATAAAGGCTCTACCTATGCAAAATATTGGGTTCATAATGGTTTTCTTACTGTAAATGGTGAAAAAATGAGCAAGTCATTAAAAAATTTTATCACTGTTTTCGATTTATTGCAAAAAAATATTGCTGGAGTGGTTATCCGCTATATGTTGCTTGCCACTCATTATCGCAAACCTTTCGATTTTAATGAAAAATCTTTGCAAGATGCCCAAAAAAGCATCGATAAATTTTATCAACATATTGCAAATTGCAATTTTTCTGTCAACTTTTTACCTCCCTCTCTATCGCTTTTAGAAGCATTAAGCAACGATTTAAACACTTCTGTTGCTTTTGCTTTTTTACATAATCTTGTCAAAAATCATCATAATGCATGGCAATTAGCATCTGATTTACATTTTTTAGGCTTGCTAGATCTTGATTATTTACAAAAAAAATATCATAAAACGGTTATTATTAGCAACGAAAAAATAGAACAAATGTTAGCATTAAGACAAGAATATAAAAAAAATAAACAATTTATTTTGGCAGATAAAATCCGAAACGATCTCTTGCAAAATGGTATTGTTATTGCCGATACTCAAAACAACACAACTTGGAGTTTTATTAAAAATGATTAATTCCATCAAAAATATTCATGGCATTTCTAGTCTTGTCGAAAAATACCAATATTTTATTTTAGACATTTGGGGAGTTTTACACGACGGCACCGCACTTTATCCTCAAGTTTTAACAACTTTGCAATATCTTAAAAAAGCAAAAAAAACTGTCTGCTTACTTTCTAATGCCCCAAGAAGAAGCGAAGTAGTGACAGATTTCCTTACTAAAATAGGAATTGATAAAAATTTATATAGCCTCATTCTCACTTCTGGAGAAGCGGTTTATCTAGATCTTCAACAAAATCAACACCATAATTTTCATTTTGTTAAACAAAAATATTGCTATGCTGGTCCTAAAAAAGATCAAGATTTATTGATGAATTTATCTTATCAAGAAGTCGATGTTTCTTTAGCAGATTTTATTTTAAATACAGGATTCGATAACGATAATTCAACTTTAAGCGAAAAAATTCCACTGCTAAATGAAGCTAAAAAACATAATTTACCTATGATTTGTGCCAATCCGGATTTAATGGTAGTAAAACAAAGTGGTCAAAAAATAATTTGCGCTGGAGTTATGGCAAAACATTACGAAGAGTTGGGGGGGGAGGTGTTTTATTATGGTAAGCCAAAAGTAAAAATTTATGAAATTTTACATAATTTACTAGAAAAACCACATAAATCTAACATCATAGCAGTTGGCGATGGTTTAGAAACTGATATTTTGGGGGCAAATAATTTTCAAATTGATAGTGTACTTGTAACTGGTGGCATTTTAACTCATGAATTAAAAATTTCATTTTCTCAAAATCCAGATCTTGACAAAATTAAAAATATATGTCAAAAATATAGTGCTATACCAAATTATACAATTTCAAATTTATATTTATGAGACAACTTTATACCAAAAAGAAAGCTAATAATAAGGGTTTTTTATTAATTGCTGTTATGGTTATTATTATTTTT